>JACQFK010000084.1 GCA_016200125.1 Planctomycetota bacterium | reverse complement strand
GATCCCCAGCGCGGCCGCCACGCAGAGGTCCTGGTGCAGCGGGACCACCGGGATGTTCATGAGGTCCTCGCTCGAGAGGACCGCCCCCTGCTCACCGATGCGGCGGAAGCTGTGGAGCGTGCGGAACACCCCCTTGCAGTTCTTGGCGGAGATGCCCTTGTATCCCAGCTTCAGCGCCAGGTCGACCGCGTCGTCGCTGTCGTCCGACTCGTCGATGATCACGGCCTTCGGGATCTCGGCCAGCGCCTTCGAGACTTCGGGCTCCAGCGACACCGAGCGCTCGACCGGCTGCTCGATCCAGGCCGTCCGCCGCCAGAGGTTCTGCAGCCAGGGCCTTCCCCGGATCTTGCGGACCAGCTCCGCCACTTCATTCATGTCGTGGAACTGCTCGTTGCCGTCCAGGGTCGCTTCGTAGTCGCCGGCGTCTCGGTCGAGCACCTCGGCGATCCGGCGGAGGCGGTCCAGCGACTCGTTGGCGTCGCCGGAGAGCTTGATCTTGAACCAGCGCACGCGGTAGTCCCGGACGACGTCGCTCAGCGCCTCCGGCAGTCCGTCGTTCAGCGGCGCCGAGATGTCCGCCGGCGTGATCGGATCGGAAAGTCCGACCGTGTGGCGCAGCGCGATCCGGGGCAGCGGCTTCTCCGGCACGATGGCGCCGAAGAAGGACCCGAGGCCGAAGAGATCCTCCTTGAGCCCCTGATGGAAGCTGCGGCCCGCGAGGCGGCAGGTGGCGTCGATGAGCGCCGCGTCGAGGAGCGCCACCCCGAAGCCCGCCGTGAGGTCGTTCATGCCCTCCGCCTTCGCGCGCCGCCGGGCCTCGGGCTCGCAGCTGCGGTGCAGGTTGTAGGCGCCGGCATCGGCCGCGCCCCGGTAGACCTCCGAGGCGATCGCGATCGAGCGGAGGAGGTCGCGGATCGTGTCTTCGTGGGTGAGGCCGGGCCGCTTGTCGAACCAGAGCGGGGGCAGCGCCGCGGCGCTGACGCCGGCGACCGCGGGCTCGCAGCGCACGCGGAGATGGGCGTAGGGCTGCCCGGTCACCTCCGCCTTGCCGTAGCGGAAGGGCATGCGCGTCCGAACGCGGCGCAGGAAGACCTCTACCTCGCGGACGCGGAGTCGGACGGTCATGGGAGCGATATTACTCCAAGAGGCGCGGGAAGGGGCCCATTATGCAGAAGCCCCGGAACCCGCCCCTGCAATCGCGTGTATGAAGTAGTAGGAACGGTCACCCTGGGAGCGGGCTGGACAGGGGATTCTCACGATGAGTCAGCTTTCACGCCGCCGCTTTCTGGCGGCTTCGTCGGCGGCCGCGGCCGCGGCCGCGCTCTCGCCCCGGGCCTTCGCCTCGCGGAACGAAACCCTCCGCGTCGCGGTGACGGGCGTTCGCGGCCGGGGCATGGAGCACGTCAACCAGCTCCTCGCGCTCAACGGCGTCGAGGTTGCGGCGATCTGCGACGTCAACGAGAACATCATCGGCAAGGCCATGAAGGCCGTCGAGCAGAAGAACGGGAAGAAGCCGGCCTACTACCAGGATTTCCGGAAGCTGGTCGAGGACAAGTCGGTCGACGCGATCACGATCGCGACCTCCAACCACACCCATGCGCTGCTGGCGATCTGGGGCCTCCAGGCGGGCAAGCACATCTACGTCGAGAAGCCCGTGAGCCACAACATCCGGGAGGGTCGCAAGATCATCGAAGCCGCCCGCAAGTACAACCGGATCTGCCAGGCCGGGACCCAGAGCCGCTCCTTCAAGGGCTTCCAGGAGGCGATCAAGTTCCTCCAGGAAGGAAAGCTGGGCAAGGTCAAGTTCGCGCGGGGCCTCTGCTACAACCCGCGCCTGACCATCGGCCACGTGGAGGACACGCCGGTCCCCGCGGGGGTCGACTACAACCTCTGGCTCGGCCCGGCTCCCGAGCGCCCCTTCAACACGAACCGCTTCTTCTACAACTGGCACTGGTTCTGGGACTACGGCAACGGCGACCTGGGCAACCAGGGCATCCACCAGATCGACATCATCGGCTACCAGGACGACGGCGAGACCCCCAACAGCCAGATCGTCGCCTACGACTACGGCGACAAGCCCCAGATCATCTTCGAGGTGCGGGGGCTGCCGACGAAGCCCTACAAGGAGGTCAAGGTCGGCGTCGTCTTCCACTGCGCCGACGGCCTCCTCACCTTCTCCCGCTCCGAGGCCACGGCGATCGACAGGGGCGGCGACGTCGTCAAGAAGTTCACGGGCGTGGGCGACCATTTCCAGAATTTCGTCGACGCGGTGAAGAGCGGCAAGTCCTCCGACCTGGCGGCGGACATCGAGCAGGGCCACATCTCGAGCTCGATCTGCCACCTGGGGAACATCAGCCACCGGCTGGGCGGCCTCAATGCCATGTACAAGGTCCGGCCCTTCGGCGAGAACGAGGATGCCGCCGACACCTTCGACCATTTCAAGGAGCACATGGTCGAGAACGACGTCCAGCCCGACCAGACCCAGATCATGGTGGGGAAGACGCTGACCTTCGACGGCAAGACGGAGCGCTTCGTTGATGACCCGGAGGCGGACAAGATGCTGACCCGCGAGTACCGGAAACCGTTTGTAGTCCCCGACTCCGTCTGACACACTACTTTGAGGATATAGAGAGGACCCTATGACCCAGTTCTCCCGCCGGCAGTTCCTGGGGAATGCGTCGCTGGCGGCCGCCGCGGCGGCCGTCTCGTCCATCCCGGTGCTCGGCTCCGAGCTGCGCCGCAGCGTCGGCGCGAGCGAGCGGCTCCGCATCGCCACGATCGGCGTGAAGGGCCGAGGCCTGGATCACCTCAACCAGTGGCTGAAGATGGCCGACGTCGAGGTGGCCGCGATCTGCGACATCGACGAGAACGTCATCCACGGCGCGGTCGACCGCATCGAGAAGGTCTCCGGCAAGAAGCCGGTCTACTACAAGGACCTGCGGAAGCTCTTCGAGGACAAGTCGATCGACGCCGTCTCCGTCGCCACCTGCAACCACTGGCATTCGCTGGCGGGCATCTGGGCGGTGCAGGCCGGGAAGCACGCCTACGTCGAGAAGCCGGTCAGCCACAACATCTTCGAAGGCCGCAAGCTCGTGGAAGCGGGCAAGAAGTACGCCAAGGTCGTCGCCGTCGGCACGCAGTGCCGCTCGATGAAGGGCATGCGCGACGCGATGGACTTCCTCCATTCCGGGAAGCTGGGCAAGGTCAAGGTGGCCCGCGGCTTCTGCTACAAGTCCCGCAAGAGCATCGGCAAGAAGCCGAACGGCCCGGTTCCCTCGGGCGTCGACTTCGACATCTGGCTGGGACCCGCCCCCGAGCGCCCCTTCAACCCCAACCGCTTCCACTACAACTGGCACTGGATGTGGGACACGGGCAACGGCGACCTGGGCAACCAGGGCGTCCACCAGGTGGACATCGCCCGCTGGGGCATCAACAAGAACGAGCATCCGCTCAGCACCGTCAGCGTCGGCGGGCGCCTGGGCTACGAGGACGACGGCGAGACGCCCAACACGCAGATCAGCGTCCAGGACTACGGCGACGTCCAGCTGATCTTCGAGGTCCGCGGCCTGCCGACCGACAAGTACGCGGCCGTCCAGGACAAGAACGCCGGCGTGCTCGTCGGCGACGTCTTCGAGTGCACCGAGGGCCTGCTCGTGGTGCCCTCCTACAGCGGCGCGATCGCCTACTCGCCCAAGGGCGAGCTGATCCAGCGCTTCGGCGGCGGCGAGGATGCGGCGCACTTCCGCAACTTCATCGACGCGATCAAGACGAACAAGCCCGAGTCGCTGAACGCGCCGGCCCTCGACGGCCACTATTCGGCGGCGGCCTGCCACCTGGCGAACATCTCGCACCGCCTGGGGACACCCAAGCCGCTGAGCACCGAGAACCCCTTCGGCAAGAACGAGGCGGCGAACGAGACGTACCGCCGCTTCCGCGACCACCTCAAGGAGAACAACGTGCCCCTCGAGACGAACTTCGTGATGGGCCGCGAGATCAAGTTTGATTCGAAGACGGAGACGGTGACCGGCGACGCGGAAGCCTCCAAGCTGCTGACGCGGGAGTACCGCAAGCCCTACGTCGTTCCCGAGAACGTCTGATACGCCCCGGGGGGGGCTGGAGCGGGGATCGCGGAGTCCAGGGAGAGCCTCTTCATGTCTCGTTTCAGCCGCCGCAGCTTCATCGGACAGACCCTCGCCGCCGGCGCCGGCGCGGCGCTCCCCGACCTGGCCTCGGCCCGGCCCTCCGGGGCGAACGAGCGGCTCCGCGTGGCGCTCCTGGGCGTCCACGGCCAGGGACGCGTCCACGCCGGCAAGTGGGCCGACATGAAGGACGCCGAGGTCGTCGCCGTCTGCGATCCGGACTCCAACGTCGTCGCGGACGCCGTGAACGCCGTCGACAAGCGGACGGGCCGCAAGCCCGGCTACGTCCAGGACCTGCGGAAGATCATGGACGACAAGACGGTCGACGTCGTCTCGATCGCGATGCCGAACCACTGGCACGTGCTCGCGTCCATCTGGGCGATCCAGGCGGGCAAGGACGTCTACGTCGAGAAGCCGCTGGGCCACAACATCTGGGAGCAGCGCAAGCTGGTCGAGGCCTCCCGCAAGCACGACAAGATCGTCCAGATGGGCAACTACACGCGGTCGCTCCAGAGCCACCGCTCGGCGATCGCGTTCCTGCGCTCGGGCAAGCTGGGCAAGGTGAAGGTCGCGCACGGCATCTGCTACGGCGCCCGCGCGTCGATCCGGAAGCTGGCGGACGCCGCGGCGCCCGCGGGCGTGGACTACAACCTCTGGGAAGGACCCGCCGCGGACCGTCCCTTCAACCCGAACCGCTTCCACTACAACTGGCACTGGAACTTCGAGTACGGCGGCGGCGAGATCGCCAACAACGGCGTCTACTACCTCGACATCGCGCGCTGGGGCCTCGGCAAGACCGAGCATCCGAAGCGGGCGATGAGCCTGGGCGGCCGCCTGGGCTACGAGGACGACGGGAACACGCCCAACACCCAGATCGGCGTCCTCGACTACGGCGACGTCCAGATCATCCAGGAGATCCGAGGCCTCTCCAGCGACAAGTACATGGACATCCAGAGCGGCAACGTGTTCCACTGCGAAGAGGGCTATCTCGTGCTGGGCGGCAAGACGCTCGCCGCCTTCAACCCCAAGGGCGAGATCATCGAGAAGTTCTCCGGCGGCGGCGAGCACTTCCGCAACTTCGCCGACGCGGTCAAGACCCGGAACCGCGAGCAGCTCAACTCCGAGGTGCTCGAGGGCCACCTCTCGACGGTGCTCTGCCACCTGCCCAACATCTCCCACCGCCTGGGCGAGACGAAGCCGGTGAGCGGCGACGCCCCCTTCGCGGGCAGCGATGCCGGTAACGAATCCTGGAACCGGATGGCGGCGCACCTCAAGGAGAACGGCCTCGACCTCTCGAAGACCCCGGTTCGGGTCGGGAGGACGCTGACCTTCGACGGCAAGACCGAAACGTTCACGGGCGACGACGAGGCGAACAAGCTTCTCGGCCGCGAGTATCGCGCGCCCTTTGTGGTTCCCGAGAAAGTCTAGGAGAGGATCCATGAGCAACTTCAACCGCCGCGAATTCCTGGGGAGCTCCCTGATGGCCGCCGCCGCGGCCGCGCTGCCGGCGCCCGCCTTCGCCGCCCGCCGGGCCGGCGCCAACGACGTCCTCCGCATCGCCGTCTGCGGCGTGAAGGGCCGCGGCCTCGCCCACGTGGGCGAATGGGCGGCCATGAAGGACGTCCAGGTCGCCGCGATCTGCGACATCGACGAGAACCAGATCCACAACGCGATGAGCGCGGTGGAGAAGAAAGCGGGCAACAAGCCCGTGTACTACCAGGACTTCCGCAAGCTCATGGAGGACAAGTCGATCGACGCCGTGTCCATCGCCACCTGCAACCACACCCACACGCTGATCGCGATCAACGCCGTAATCGCGGGCAAGCACGTCTACGTCGAGAAGCCGCTCAGCCACAACATCTGGGAGGGCCGGAAGCTCGTCGAGGCGGCGCGCAAGTACAACAAGTGCGTCCAGCACGGCACCCAGAGCCGGTCGGGCGGCGGACACCGCAAGGCCGCGGCCTTCCTGGCGGAGGGAAAGCTCGGGCCGATCAAGCTCTCGCGCGGCCTCTGCTACAAGCGGCGCGGGTCGATCGGCAAGAAGCCCGACGGCCCCGTGCCCGCCGGCGTCGACTTCAACCTCTGGCTGGGCCCGGCGCCCGAGCGGCCCTTCAACCCGAACACCTTCCACTACAACTGGCACTGGCGCTGGGACACCGGCAACGGCGACATCGGCAACCAGGGCGTGCACGAGATCGACAAGGCCCGCTGGTACCTCGGCAAGAACACGCTCCCGCTCAAGGTGACCTGCATCGGCGGGCGCTTCGGCTACGAGGACGATGGCGAGACCCCCAACACCCAGATCGCCGTGTTCGACTACGGCGACAGCCAGCTCATGTTCGAGGTGCGCGGCCTCGAGACCGACAAGTACGTCCAGCCCGGCCTCGAGCCCGACAAGGCCAAGAGCGCGGGCGAGGGCATCGGCAACTACGTCCATTGCAAGGAAGGATTCATCGCGGGCTCGAACGCCTACGACCTCAAGGGGAACCGGATCCCCATCGACGTGAAGGACGACGGGCGGGCGATGAACCACTTCCGGAACTTCATCGAGGGCATCAAGAGCGGCAAGCACGAGACCCTGAACGCCGACGTGCTCGACGGCCACCTCTCGGCCTCGCTCTGCCACCTGGCCAACATCTCGTACCGGCTGGGCGAGAACCGCCCGATCACGAAGGACGATCCCTTCACCTGCGAAGAGGGCAACGAGGCCTTCAGCCGGACCCGGAAGCACCTCACCGAGAACGGCGTCGACCTTTCGAAGACCCAGCTCCGCGTGGGCCGGACGCTCTCCTTCGATCCGAAGAACGAGAAGTTCGTCGGCGATCCGGAGGCGGACAAGCTGCTGACCCGCGAGTACCGGAAGCCCTTCGTGGTCCCCGAGAACCCCTAAGAGGAAGACCCGCATGCGCAGCCTGACCCTGCTGTTCCTGGGCGCCCTCGCCTTCGCGGCCGAGCCGGCGCAGGACGCCGCCGTCGTCACGATCGCGCCCTTCGAGAAAGACCGCCGCTGGGTCTCCGTCGAGGCGAAAGTGAAGGTCGCCGCGCCGTTCCACGCTGCCGACGAGAAGGGCAATACGATCGCCGCGCAGGGCGAGGGCAACACGGTGCGCCTCCTGCTGCCGTTCATCCCCGCCGGCGAGAAGACCCGCATCGCCGTGAAGACCGGCACGGCCAAGGGAGGGGGCATCTCCCTGACCGATGATCCCGCCGGGTTCATCTCCGTGAAGGGAGGCGACCGGGAGATCACGCGCTACTACACGGGATCGATGGCGGAGAAGCACAAGAAACCCTTCTTCAGGCCGCTCAGCTCGCGCGGGGTGAACCTGCTCCGCGGCTACCCCGTGACGCCGAAGGAGGGAGAGCCCGCCGACCATCCCCACCACACCGGCCTCTACTTCTGCTTCGGCGAGGTCAACGGCAAGGAGTACTGGTCCAAGACCGCGATCACGCCCAAGTCGATCGTGAAGAAGGAGCAGGGCCCCGCCGGCGCCCGCCTCGTCGCGGAGAACGCCTGGGGCGAGGACCTGGCCGAGACTCAGGACATCCTCATCCTCAATGCGGGGGAGGACGTCGTCATGGACTGGACCATCACGCTCAAGGCCTCGAACGGGCCGGTCGTCTTCGCCAAGGACATCAAGATGGCGAAGGAGGGCGCCTTCGCGGCGAGACTGACGAAGGAGCTGAGTTTCGCCAAGGGAGACGCTCCCGAGATGATCCTTGACGCCAGGGGAGACAGGGGCGAGAAGGCCGCCCGCGCCAACGGCTCGCCCTGGGTGGACTACTCGGGCGAGGTCGACGGCAAGAAGGTCGGCATTTCGATCCTGAACCATCCCTCGAGCTTCCGCTATCCCTCGGACTGGCACGTCCGCGCTTACGGCCTCTTCGCGGCCAACCCCTGGATCATCAAGGGCGAGAACACGATCGCGAAGGGCGAGTCCCTCGTCCTGAAGTGGCGCGTCTACGTCCACGGGGGCGACGCCGCGGCGGGCAAGGTCGCGGACGTCTTCGCCGGCTACGCCAACGCCCAGGCGACCGCGGAGTGATTCTCGCGGCTCTCCTTCTCTCGCAGACCGTCGACGTCTTCGTTTCTGGCCAGGACGGCTACCACACCTTCCGCATCCCGTCGGCCGTCGTCACGACCAAGGGCACGCTGCTCGCGTTCTGCGAAGGGCGCGTGAAGGCGCGCGGCGACAGCGGCGACATCGACCTCGTCCTGCGGCGCAGCAGCGACGGCGGCGCGACCTGGGGTCCGCTCCAGGTCGTCTGGAACGACGGCGCCAACACCTGCGGCAACCCCTGTCCGGTCGTCGACCGCGAGACGGGGACGGTCTGGCTCCTGATGACGCACAATCTCGGCGAGGATCCCGAGTCGAAGATCATCGACCGGACCGCCAGGGGGACGCGCACGATCTGGGTGACGAAGAGCGCGGACGACGGCGCGACCTGGTCGGCCCCCGTCGACCTCACCAAGGACCTGAAGAAGCCCGAGTGGACCTGGGTGGCGACCGGACCGGGCGTCGGCATCCAGACGAAGAACGGGCGTCTCGTCGTCCCTTGCGACCACGTCGAGGCGGAGACGAAGAAGGGCGGCTCGCACGTGATCTGGAGCGCCGATCACGGCGCCGGCTGGACGCTCGGGGGCGGGATCACGGGCGGGGTGAACGAGTGCCAGGTCGTCGAGCGGGCGGACGGATCGCTGCTGCTCAACATGCGCAACTACGGGACCGCGGCGCGGGAGCGGGCGGTCGCCTCGAGCGCGGACGGCGGCGCCACCTGGTCCGCCCTCGGCCACGACGCGGCGCTCGTCGAGCCCGCCTGCCAGGCCAGCCTCCTCCGGTATTCCTGGGATCCCAGCCTCATCCTCTTCTCGAATCCGGCCGACCGGAAGAGCCGGATCCGCCTGACGATCCGCTCGAGCCGGGACGAGGGCGCGACCTGGACGACGCTGAAGGAGTTCGGCGAGGCGCCCGCCGCCTATTCCTGCCTGGCGCCGCTGGCCGACCGCAAGGTCGGCTGCTTCTACGAGACGGGCGTGAAGTCCGCCTACGAGAGGATCGTCTTCGCCCGGATCGCGCTCGACTAGAATCTCAACGTCAGTCCCAGTTCGATCATGAAGGTCGTGAGGAGATCGGGGTCGATCGCGTTGGTCACGTCCCGGCCGCGTGCCGCGCCGCCCATGATCCGGACGCCGAATCCGAAGTCGGCCTCGATGTGGCGGTTGCCGAAGCCGATCCGGCCGCCGACCTCGAAGGCCCCGCGGTTGATCGAGCGGAAGAGCTGCTCGTTCGAGAAGGGGAGTCCGGTGTCCATCCCGGACCAGGTGACCGACGAGTAGTGGACCATGCCGAGGCCCATCCGCCCCTCCCAGGTGATGAAGGGGCTCACGCGCTGCATGACCTTGCCGCCGACGAGGACCGTCGTCAGGTCCATGTGGTTCGGCTCCGCGAAGTCGCCGTTTGAGAAGTCCACCCGCGCCCCGTCGAAGTGGTCCCAACCGACCGACAGGTAGCCGCCCACGCCCCAATTGGGGTTGATGAAGGCCAGGAGGTCGGCCTCCACGCTGAGCCCGAGGCCCGGATCGAAGAAATCCGAGTACCAGAGGTGGTCGATCGTGACATCCGAGTCGCCCGGGAAGCTGGCGCGTCCGAAGAAGGACAGCGAGCTCCGGAGCCGGGGGGTGTACCACTCCTCGGTGACCTGGCCCCCCTTGCCGCGAGGGCCCCGCTCATCCTGCTGCAGAGCGGCAAAGGTGGGGGTCCAGGGGGCGGAGAGGTCCTGGGCCGCGGCGATCGCGGGCGCCGACGCGAGGGCGATGAACACGAACAGCAGTTTGGTAGTCATATGGTCTTATACGACCGACCGCGGCTCATGTTACCGGCCCGGGCTCAGAAGCCGAGCGAGAAGCCCCCGCCGATGACGCCGCGGTTGGGCTCGTGGGCCTGGCCGACGAAAGCCCACCATCCTTCGAGCCGGATCGGCACGCGGCCGTTCACCACGGGCCAGAGCATGAACGAGAGGTCCAGCCTCAGCCCGATGCCGGCGCTGTAGACGTCGTAGCGCTCGTGGGCGAGGGAGGCCACGTTCTCAGCCAGCCAGCAGAAATCCCCGAACACGAAGCCGCGCAGGTCCTTGAGGATGAGCCATTCGCCCAGCCCGATCAGCTCCAGCGGCTTCCAGAGGAGATCGCGCCAGATCGGGAAGCGGACCTCGAGGGTGGTCGACCACTCCTCGAGCCCCTCGAGCGTGCGGGCGCCGCGGACGAGGCGGCTGATCTTCAGGAACTCATCCGGGAGGAAGCTGCGCCCGACGATCCGCTCGAAGGTGCAACGGGTCCAGAGGATCAGGTCCTGGTCGAAGACGCTCGTGCTCGTCTCGAGGAACCCGAAGTACTCGTTCATCTCGCGGTCGCCGCCGAAGTCCTCACTGAAGAGCGTCGCCGTCCCCCCGATCGCGATGCCCCAGCTCGGATCCCTCGGATGGACGCCGTTCTGGTTGCTGAAGCGCGCCGCGATGCTGGGACCCGAGTCGAAGATGTAGGCGTTGGGCGGGGGATCGAAGTACTCCGACCGCTCGCGTACCGACCAGCCGGCGCCGATCTCGAAAGTCTCCAGCAGCGGCAGATTGACGAACCCCGTTCCGAGGGCTTCGAGCATGTCGCTGGAGCGGGAGGCCGTCGCGGCCGCCCCGATCGTGGGGCGCCAGCGCGTGTTCGTGACCGTGGCGCCGCCGGTCCAGAATCGGCTGCCCGTGCCGTATCCGGCGACCGCCAGGTTGTTCTCCGAGTCGCGGTCGCCCGCGGCGAATTCGCCGCCCGGCAGGAGCAGGGAGAAGCTGGTCACCGGGAACATCAGCCAGTTCACGCCGAAGACGCGGGTCTTCTCCTGGGGCTGGGTCGGCGTCTCCGTCTTCCGGAACTGGTCGTACCAGGGCTTGCGGTCCTCCTGGTCGAAGGCGGGCTCGTCCTGGGGCTCGGGCTTCACGCGGTACAGGTCGGTCCCCCGGCCTTCGAAGTACGTGAAGACGAGCGTGCCGTCGGTTGGATGCCAGGTGGGGTAGCCCACGCCGCCCCGAAATTTCGTCAGGCGCTTCGCCGTCCCTGTAGCGGGGTCGACGGAGAAGGCGTCCCAGACGCCGCCCACGTCCGCCGCGAGCACGATCGATTTCCCGTCGGGCGCCCAGCGCGGATCCCGGAGCAGCGCCCAGGAGCGGGTCACCGGCTTGCCGTCGACGTAGAGCAGCGTGCGGCCCCCGACCTCCTTGATCCAGGCGAGGCGCCCGTCGGGGCTCCACGCGGGGCTGAAGTCGCCGTCCGGGTCGTTCGTGATCTGCTGGACGCTCCGGTCCTCGAGGGTCAGCACGTAGATGTCGCTCGTGCCGTTCTTCAGCGCGGCGAAGGCGATCTTCTTCCCGTCGGGCGACCACTCCGGGGAATAGAGTTCGTCGAAGTCAAGGCTGATGGCCTCGGAGCCGCCTTCAGCGCCGAGCAGCAGGAGCCGGTCGCGGTTCAGCCGCTGCTCGGCGACGACCAGGCGCTTGCCGTCCGGGGACCAGGAGGGGATGGAGACGACGCGGCTCCCGTCCACGCTGCGGACGAAGCCCAGGATGCCGGAATCGTCGACGAAGAGCTCCGGGACGACCTTCCGGTCACCGACCCAGGCCAGGTGGTTCCCGTCCGGGCTCCATCGCCCTCCGAGCGAATGGCGGCGGTAGTAGCTGCGGGTGTCGGTGAGGCGGTCGGTGGGCACGGTCCGTCCGGCCATGAGCGGCACCCACTTCGCGCGCAGGTTCGCCTCGAAATCGCGCTCGATCTCGACGCGGGGCTTGCCGACCACGTGCTGGACCGGCTTCTGCGACGCGATCGGGAGCCCTCGGTCCGTGCGGTCGAACAGCTTCTTCCCGGTCCCCGCGCCGTACTCCTCGTCCAGGAAACGCCAGAAGTAGGAGCCCTCATAGTAGACCGACGGGTAGTCGTGGGGGTTGAGGATGTCGCCGCTGAAGAGCTCCTTGAGATCGAAGAGGCGCTCGTCGGCCAGGTCGCGCACCCAGGCGTCCTTGTCGCTGTCGAAGATGCCGGCCCAGTAGTCCGCGCCGCCCTCCCACCACCACTGGGGGATGAGCGGGTCCTTGAGCGCGATGAGCCAGCTGGGCAGGCGGAAGGCGTAGAGGTGCTCGAATTGGAACTGGTGGGCCAGTTCGTGCTTCGCGAACCAGTAGTTCCAGCGGTCGCTGGCCTGGCAGTGGATGAAGATGCGGTTGCGGAGCGGCTCGGCCAGCGCGAGCGCGCGGGCCTTCGAATCGAGCCGGCAGGGGGCGGGGCCCGGGGCCGCGTCCGTCTCGCGGAGGGCGGGCGCCCGGATCCGCTGGCCCAGCGGCGACGCCGTTCCCAGCGCCAGGAAACTCGACTGCTGGAGGTCGTGGTAGGACCGGTAGAGGAAGACGTGGATGCGCGGCGGCTGGACGCCCATCGCCGCGACGTGCTCCGTCCAGGAACGCTCGAACCAGCCGGCGAAATCCTTCGCCCGGGGGAGCAGCTCGTCGGAGGGATAGTAGATGTTGAAGTGATCGGTCGCGATCAGCTGCCAGTCCTTCGGCTCGTCGCGCACCTGCACCTGGAGGAGCGCCGCGGCGGCGAGGAGGGCGATCATCGGGCCCTGATTGTGCCCGATGCCGCCGGGCCTCGACAAGGGAATATGACGCTAGAGCAGCTCGATCCCACAAACGTGACGGTTACGTTTGTGGGATGTTAGCGGAACAGCTCCTCCGGCGGTCCGATCCAGATCTCGTCCCCCTGGACCCGGTAGCAGAGCTGCAGGGACAGCAGCACCTGGTCGAGGATGCTGCCGACGGGTCCCTGGCATTCGCCGACATGTTCCGTTCCCAAGATCTTGAGCCGGAGCTTGAGCGCCAGGTCCCGCTCGCAGCGCCGGGCGAACTCCTCCAGGCTGAGGGCCGAGACCTTCCACCGCTGGGCGAGTTTCCAGCGGAGCAACTCTTCTCCGACGGGCGCCTCTGGCCCCAGCGCTTCGAGGATCCGGGAGAAGCCCAGTCGGGGCATCCTCTCGAGCGACAGGCGGGCACTCCCGCGCAGCTTCTGCGCCGCCGCGAAGAGCCCCATCCTCCAGTCGCGATCCTCCTGGGTCCAGAAGAGGAGGTTGTCCGCCGCCGTCCGAGTTTCCGGATCGCTGCCCTCCAGGACCTTCCGCGCCAGCGCGTCGTCCGCCAAGGCGGCGTCGAGCGCCGGGAGCCATTCGCGAGGCGCGCCGCCGAGCGCCTCGACGCAGAGCTGTCGCGTGGCGAGATCCTCGCGCGCCGCCTCGATCCGCTCGCGCAGGCTCCGGCCGGCTGCCGACGTCGCGGACGCCGCCGTCAGCCAGGCCCGGATCGCCGGTTCCGTGCACACCGACACGAGCAGTTCGCCGATCCGCGGATTTCCGGGGATGTGGTGGATGAGCGCGTCCGCGTCGACGGTCCCCAGGTGGGGGAGCAGCTCGAGCAGGCCGTTCACTCCCGCCGCGTTGGAGAAGGTCCGGGGCTTGCTCCGGATCAGGCGGCCGTCCGCCACTTCGAGCCGTGCCTCGGAGCCCGACGCGTTCAGCGCGGGCTCGTACATCGCCTCGACCCGGGGGGCCAGCGCATGCGTGCGGCCGGGTAGTTCGGCCCGGGCCAGGTACCAGACGCACTGCGCGCCCGGATTCAGCGAATCGAGGAAGAAGATCGTGCGGTCGTCCCGGTGCTCGACGTGGGTGATGCCGGCGGCGGAGGGGAACTCGACGGATTCCCCCCAGCCCACCGCGGAGAAGCGGCGCTGCTCGATGATCTCGCGCAGCAGCGCCTTTCCCCAGGCGGACTCGCGGGCCGCATCGCCCCTCGCCGTCCGCTGGAACTCCTCCAGCCGGCCCTGCCAGCCGCGCTCCAGGTCGACCCGGTCGGAGAGGCCGCGCACGGCGGTCCAGCGGCCGTTCAGGGACGTCACGTGGAAGTCGAGCGGCTCGAAGCCGTCGGGCCGCGGATCGCTGACCATGAGATAGTCGCGGCTGCCCGACGTCTCGACCCGGAGGACCACCAGCACGGTGTGCCCGAGGGCGATGGCGCCCTCGACGGGGTGCCAGCCGACGCCGTCCGAGTCGCGCTCGTAGTACTCGCGCCGGATCTCCAGCCCGCGCGACACGGGGGGCCGGTCCTCGCCGCCGAGCGACGCCTCGAGGGAGGCCGTGTAGTAGGCCGCTCCCTGTCCGTCGTAGCTGAGCCGGACGACGGTCTTCCCGCCCCAGCCTCCGGCGGGCGCGGGGATCGTATATCGTCCGTCGAAGGCCGCATCCGCCGTTCCCTTGAGCAGGATCTCCTGCGCGAAGGCGCCGTTGACGCGGACCTCCACGCGGCCCGGCGGCAGGTCCATCGCCGGGCTTGGGCGCTCGACGGCGGCGGCGAGCCCGAGGATCGCGTGGGCGCTCTCGATCGTGTTCGCCCAGCCCTTTCCCCTGCGGCGGGCGAGGAGGAAGCGGACCGTCGGGGCGAGGTCGCCGCCCCGGGCGGCCTGCAGCTGCAGAAGGAAGGAGGCGGACGCCACGTCGTCGGGGATGCGCTTCGCCGCCCGCTCCGCCAGCGGAGCGGCGACGTCGTTCAGGCCCAGGCGGGCGGCCGCCAGGCCGAGGACGATCTCGTCCGTCGGGCCCAGCGTGTCGCGGCGGTCCGCCATCGTCTCGATCAGCTGGCGGAGCTGGAGCGACGGCACATTCCAGGCGGAGTGGTATTCCGCCAGCGCGAGCAGTTCGTGGATGCGCGGATCCAGCGAGTGGGTCATCGGCAGCCGGCCCTGGCCCGGCACGACTCCCTCGAACACCGACTTGCCCAGCCGCTCCAGGATCCGCTTCGCCGCGAGGTCGGCCACGCTCCGGTCGACGCCGACGCCGGCCTTCTTGCAGATTGAAAGGCCGAAGAGGACGTACGCGGTGAGCGGGGAGTTCTGCGGGCCGGCGGCCCACCAGCCCCAGCTCCCGTCCCGATTCTGCAGCGCGTAGAGCCGCTGGAGGCCGGCGGCGATCACTGAGGGAAGCTTCTCGCGGAGCCGGGGCGGGAGGTCGCCGAGCGCGCGGCGCGCGGCGACGGCGGGCAGGAAGCGGGTCATCGTCTGCTCCACGCAGCCGTAGGGGTACTCGATGAGCGGATCGATCGCGCCGGAGATCGCGGTATGGATGCCGGCGTCGAAATCGAACTTGAGGACGATGGTCCCCGGGATCGCGTCCTCCGGGATCCGGAACACCTCCTCGCGCGGGGTGCCGCCGGCCACGGAGCCGGACCGGCCCTCGAGGAAGGGCGAAGCGTGGCGCCGGCCGGGGAGGCGCAGCGCGAGGGCGTCGTTCTCGCCGGCATCGGATTCCGCGCCGAAGACGACCTCGGCCTCGGGGGCGTAGCGGTCGATCGAGAGCAGGACCTGCACCGCGCTCGATTCGCCGGGAAGGAGCGCGATCGTCGGAGTCGC
>JACQFK010000130.1 GCA_016200125.1 Planctomycetota bacterium | reverse complement strand
CCTCCGCTCAGACGCCGCGATCATCTGCACCTTCGACGGGAGCCTCTGCGGCCGCAAGATCTGCAGGCACGGCAAGACCCAGCTATGGGTCACCGTCTACGAGAAGCTCGGCGGCAAGGCCTGCTCGAAGCTGCGGAAGTCGTGCGGGGGCTGCTGCGAGGAAGAGACGCCCGAGCCCCCGAAGAAATCGCGCACGTACTAGGCCGGTCCCGGACGGAACGCCGCGGCGCCCTTCCCAGCGGGCCCCGCGGCGTTTCTATTTCCCGAAGTAGCTCTCGATGAAGGTCGTGTCGACCTGCCCCTTGATGTACTGGGTGTGGTCGAAGATGGCCAGGTGGAGCGGGATCGTCGTCGACACGCCTTCGACGATGTACTCCGAGAGCGCCCGCTTCATCGTCGACACCGCCTCCTCGCGCGTCTTCTTGTGGACGATCAGCTTGGCGATCATCGAGTCGTAGAAGGGCGGGATCTGGTAGCCGGAGAAGACATGGCTGTCGACCCGGACCCCCGGGCCGCCCGGCGCGAAGTAGTTGGTGATCTTGCCGGGGCTCGGCTTGAAGCCCTCGTTGGGGTTCTCCGCGTTGATGCGGCACTCGATCGCCACGCCGCTCCAGACGATGTCCCGCTGGCCGAAGGAGAGCCGCTGGCCCGCCGCGATCCGGATCTGCTCCTTGATCAGGTCGATCCCCGTCACCATCTCGGTGACCGGGTGCTCCACCTGGATGCGGCGGTTCATTTCGATGAAGTAGAACTTGCCGCGCTCGTCGACCAGGAACTCGCAGGTGCCGGCGTTGACGTACTTCGCGGCGCGGGCGAAGGCGATCGCCGCGTTGCCCATGTCCTTGCGCAGCGAGGGCGTCATCACGGGCGACGGCGCCTCCTCGATGAGCTTCTGGAAGCGCCGCTGGATCGTGCAGTCGCGCTCGCCCAGGTGGACGAAGTTGCCGTGCGAGTCGGCGATGATCTGGATCTCGATGTGGCGCGCCTTCTCCACGTACTTCTCGAGGTAGACGGCGCTGTTCTTGAAGGCCGCACCCGCCTCGGCCTGCGCGGCCATGAAGTTGTGCACCAGCGAGACGTCGTTGTGGGCGACCCGCATGCCGCGGCCCCCGCCGCCCCCGGCCGCCTTGATCATCACGGGATAGCCCACCCGGTGGGCGATCTCGAGCGCCTGCTTCTCGTCCTTGATCGCCTCGTCGCTGCCGGCGATCGTGGGGATCCGGCACTTCTTCGCCAGCTCCAGCGCGCTCACCTTGTCCACCGCGATCCGGCTGCTCTCGGCGCTGGGGCCGATGAACTTGATGTTGCAGCTTTCGCAGACCTCGGCGAAGTGCGCGTTCTCCGACAGGAAGCCGTAGCCGGGATGGATCGCGTCGACGTCGGCGATCTCGGCGGCGCTCACGATGCGCGAGATGTCGAGGTAGCTCTTCTGCGCCGGGCCGGGCCCGATGCAGATCGCGTAGTCGGCGAGCTTCAGGTAGTGGTTGTTGCGGTCGGCTTCCGAGTAGACGGCGACCGACTCGACTCCCATCTCCTTGCAGGCGCGGATGATCCGGAGGGCGATTTCTCCGCGGTTGGCGACGAGAATTCGGGCGAACATGGAAGGCCAAGTATAGGAGAGGCCGGGGGGGTCCTACAAGCCCAGAGCCTATTTCATGAGCCCTCGTGAGCCGCGGCGGACCCAGGGGCGAGCAGTCCAAGGAGCGAGGAGGAGACGAGCCTTGCATCCGGACCCGCGGCGCCGTCACCGCGGCCACGATGGCTCATGAAATAGGCTCTACCGACGGGCGAGCCAGCTCTTGAGGTGCCGGCGCGCGCCGTCGCGCGCGTCCTTCATCTCGAGGTAGGTGAAGGCCTGGCCCGTGCGGTCCCGCCGCACCGAGTACATCAGGCGGCCGCGCTCGGACTTCTCCTTGAGGTCGTCCAGCCCCAGCGCGTGGCCCAGCTCGTGGGCCAGCGCCGCCGCGTCCCAGGCGTCGTCCAGCACCACCTCGCCGTCCTTGAGGCCGATCCCGACCAGGTTGTGCTCCGTCTTGATCCGAGGGAAGCCCTCCTGCACCGTCACCCAGTTGCAGCCGCCTCGAGCGCGGCCTCGACGCCCAGGGGGCGGAGCAGCTTGTTGACGGAGGCCTCGAGCTCCCGGCGCTGCTCCGCGTCCCGCAGCGGCTCGGGCCGCCGCGTCCCGCCCGCGGGGTTCTCGACCGCGCGGCAGAAGGCGCGGACCCGGATCGCCGGCCCGATGCGCAGCTTGAACTCCGCCGTCGAGAGCCGGATCCCCTTGCGCTCGGCCGTCACGACCAGGCTCAGTTCCTCTTCGGTCCTTCCGACGGAGGAGACGGCCAGCCGGTCGGAGCCGCGCACGATGCGGGTGGAGGCGTCGAGGGCCGGCCTGGTCTCGACCGCCCGGCCGGGCCCGTCGGCCAGTCGCCAGTTGACCGTGGCGTCGCGGGCCGTCGTGACCGCGCGCAGCTCGACGGTCTCGCCGAAGACCAGGAAGGGGGAACCCTCGACGCGGACCTTGTCGTCCTGCAGGGCGAGGCAGAGCAGAAGGAGGGTGCCCATCCGCTCATTGGACGCCGGCCGCGGAGGGAAGGTAAAGCCGGGCTACTTTTTCTCGATGAGGAACATGGGCTCGCCGAACTCGACCGCCTGGCCGTTCTTGACCAGGATCTCGCGGACGATGCCGCTCATCTCGGCCTTGATCTCGTTCATCACCTTCATGGCCTCGATGATGCAGAGGACCTTCTCGGGGCCGACCTCGTCGCCCACGTTGACGAAGGAGTCGGAGTCCGGCTTGGCCGAGCGGTAGAAGGTGCCCACGAGGGGCGACTTGAACTCGCTGAGGTTGGCGGCGCAGGGCGCCTCGGCCGCCGCTGCAGCGGGGGCCCCGGCGGCGGCCATCGGGACGGCGGCCGGCAGGGCCACGGGAAGGGCGGCGGTCACGACGCGGTCCTCCGCGCGGCGGAGCTTGATCCTCCGGCCGTCGTCCTCGTATTCGAATTCCACCAGCTTGTTGTCTTCCATCAGCTGGAGGATGCTCTTGATTTCGTCGAGATTCATGGAGTGCGGATAAGGATAGAGCCCCGGGAGGGGAGCGTCAAGCAAGACCTAGTGAGGGACTACTTTTCTTTGTCCTTCTTTTCTTCCTTGGGCTCTTTCTTCAGGATCGGGACCTGCTTGAGGATCGCGACGTCCCTCGATCGGATCTGGAACACGGTCTTGTTGTCGGCGAAGCGCGCGTAGTACATGGGCGCGCCGGCCTTGCCGCTCAGGTCGTCCGAAACGTACATCTCCGCCGTGCCCTTGTCGTGGACGATCTTGAGCGTCGCCGGGGCGACCCGCTCGACGAGGCGGTGCTTCTCGATGATCTTCGGGTCGCGCGAGATCAGCCCCTCCGCCTTGATGTAGTTCAGGATCGTCATGATTTCGTTCACCTTGTCGGGGTCGGCTTCCACCCCCTGGTGGCCGGGGTCGCTGAAGCGCCAGCGCTTCTGCTTCTCTTCGAACTGCATCGAGTAGTAGACGGGCTGGAGCTCCTCGGAGGCCCGCGCCTCGAAGGTGAAGGCTCGCAGGTCGGCGCGCGGGATGTTGAACATCTCCAGGTTGATGAAGTTCAGCTCGAGCCGCCGGAGCATGCGGACGAAGTCGGAGCGCACCACGAAGATCTCGTTCACGCCCTCCTTGCGGAGGTAGCCCTGGGTCTCGTCGGCGTTGAAGCCGCAGACGTGCCGCTTCCCCTCCTTGGTGGTCACGACCACCTGGACGGGCGCGGGGTCCAGCCCCACGATCTTGAAGTCCTGATTCCCGTAGAAGTCGGTGATCATCTGGACGACGACCGCGCCGACGAAGGCCTCGACGCGCTCCGACTCCACCCGCAGGTCCTGGGGTTCCGACACCTCCCACTTCACCGCGGCGACGCTCTCGCCCTCCTTCTTCGTCTCGCGCCGCTCCAGCACGATCTTCCCCAGGTCCTTCGCCTCGACCTCGAGCTTCCGGACCCGCTCGAGGGAGAAGGGAAAGATCACGCCGTTGCGGAGGCTGTTGCGCCTGAGGGGCAGCTCGTCGTAGCGGAATCCGTCGTAGAGCGCCACTTCGCCCGCGCCGGGGACGCGGACCCAGCGCTGCTTCCCGTTCCGGCTCGGCGCGCCGAACTGGACCTGGACCGGCTTGTCGTCGCCGGCACAAAAGAGCGAAACCTTCGCCTGGGGCTCGTCGAAGCCCTGATCCTGCGCATTCCCCTCCGGCTGGTACTCGCCGGCCGGCATGCTGGACAGCGCGGTGACCAGGCCGGCGACCTTGTGGTCGTCGAGCCGCTCGCGGTGGGGCGAGGTCAGGTACCAGCCCCGCTCCAGCCCCTCCTCGAAGCGCTCCAGGACGGATTTCTCGTACTCGGCAACCGGCGGCTTGCCCGGCGAGCGGCGCTCGTACTTGTACTCCAGCTCGACGCGGTTGACGCGGTGCGGCGCGTAGCGGACCAGGATCTTGGCGCGGTACTGGAACAGCGGCTTGTTGAAGGCCTCGAAGGTGTCGACCAGCGCCTTGTAGGTTTTCGGATCGCCTTCGTGCTGGTAGAACACGATCGTCGTGTCCGTCGCCGACGACTTCCCGAAGCGCAGGACGTCGCGTCGGCCGGCGGAGGTGAACGTGACGACGATCCGGGGATCGGCGACGCCCGTGACCTGCGGATCCGACTCGGGCTTCCCGGGATCGAGCGCCCAGGCGACCACGAACTGGTCGAGCCCGAAGAGCATCTGCTGGACGAGGGTCCCGTCGGCCGCGTGGCTGTTCGGGCCCGCGATCCGCCAGTGCTCGCCCACGGAGTCGGTCGAGCGCTCGAAGGTGAGCAGGGTCCCCTTCCGGTCGACCTCGATCTTCGTGACCTGCTCCGCAGTGATCTCCAGCACCCGGGTGGGTTTCAGGTCCGGGGTTCGCGTCGTCGCTGGCGGACTGGACAGGAAGTAGACGGCGCCGACCGCGACGAGGAGGCCGGCGAGGATCGCCGTGAAGCGCCAGCTCTTGTTCATGGCTACTTCCTCCGGAGGAACCAGGCCAGCGCGCCGAGCGCCACGCCGAAGGCCGGGAAGCACCAGTTGATCACGAGCCCCAGCCGGTCCAGGGCCTGGGACGACATCACCAGGGGCTTCACCCCCATGTCCTTCGCCGGCACTTCCAGCAGCTGGCTGTCCATCAGCCGGCGGCAATGGTTCACGACGTACTGGCCCTGCACGGTCTGGAACACATACGGACTCTTGAGCACGTCGTTGGTGAAGGGAAGCGCCGAGCCCCAGACGATGATCTTCGCGACCTTGTGCTTGTCGTCCATCGGGAACTTGGCGGTCTTCTCCACCGCGAGGATCAGCTTCATGCTGCCGGTCCGCTCGTCAGGGTCCGGCTTGGCATTGGCGTTCAGGCCGGAATCGCCTTTCTCCTCCCAGGAGTTGGGCCCGGCCGCCGCCAGCGGCGTGAGCGTCCAATTGTTGTCCTTGCGGTTGATCGGGTCGATCGTGCAGCACTGGGGCAGGAGGAACTGGACGTTCGCCATCTGCCGGTTGACGGGATGGACGTTGAAGTCGATCACCACCAGGTTCGCCCGGCTCGGCGGCGTGTACTGCTGGGGGTCGAGCACGATGTTCTCGCCCACCATGACGCTGTACTCCTTGAGGAGCCTCTCGAGGCCGGTCTGCACCTTGGGGCGGATCGTGACCAGCAGGCTGCCTCCGCGCTCGATGTAGGCCTTGATCAGATCGAGCTCGTCGTCCAAAAAGGGCTGCTCGGGGGCCATGATCATGAGGAGATCGCAGTCGACCGGGACGCTCTTGTACTCGTTGAGCGGCAGGCGGCGGAACTCGACGCCCTCGTTCAGGCGGAGGAAGTTCGTGAGCGTGCTCATCTTGCGCACGTCGGCGGTCACGATCTCGCGGTGGCCCTCCGACTCGTAGACGATCCGCTTCGTGTTGCCGCCGAGGTCCCGGATTGTCTGGATCACCATGGGCTCTCCCTTCCAGATGGACACCTCGCCTGTCGTCGGGTTCCCCTGGTAGAGCTCCTGGATGTCGAGGGTCTTCTTGTTCTCCCGGCCCCCCGGCAGGGACGCGAGGATGAACAGCGTCGACGGCGTGATGGCGCTCCAGTTCTTCTGGAAGGCGTCGAGGCGCTTCGTGTTGGCGCCCTGGTAGAAGTAGACCTTGACGTGGTCGGTGCGGCGGCGGAACTCCTCGAGCATCTCCCCCATCACGGCCATGGCGTTGGGCAGCGACTTGTCCTCGCTCATGCCCGGGTCCAGGTTCACCCAGATCTCGATGTCGTAGGGCAGGGTCCGGAGGAGGTCCTCCGCCATGGCCGACAGCGCATAGGTCCGGCGCGACGTCATGTCCATGCGCGACGGGAACTTCGCGGCCAGCAGGTTGAGCATGATGAGGAGGCCGAGCAGGACCGCCCCCTGGATCCCGTGATGGACCCAGGCCATCGTCCGCCGGCGGCTGCCCCACTCCGTCGTCATCGCCATCTCCTCGACTCGACGACGCGGGTGGTCAGGAACAGGAAGAAGCCGATCACGCTCGCCAGGTAGACGAGGCGGGTGCGGTCGACGACCCCCTTGAGGAAGTCGCCGAAGTTGTTCGCCAGGTCGACGTACATCAGGATCGGGCGGAGGAAGTGTTTCTCCTCCAGCCCGGCGACCAGCATGTTGGCCATGATCAGGAGCACCGCGACGGAGAACGTGAGGACCCCCGCCGTGATCTGGCTGGAGCAGAGGGAGCTGATGAAGAGGCCGATCGAGTAGAGCACCCCGCCCACCAGCAGCAGGCCCAGGTAGCCGCAGGCGACGGCGCCGGCGTCGACGGGGCCGTAGCGCGAGATGATCAGGATGTAGCCGACCGTCAGGGCGAGCAGGTAGACCAGGAGGACCATCGCGGCGGCGAACTTCGCCAGGACGAAGGCCGCATCGGTGATCGGCGCCGTCAGGATGATCTCGAGCGTCCCCTTGCTCTTCTCCTCCGCGATGAGCCGCATGGTGACCAGGGGGCTCGTCAGGACCACGACGATCACCAGCCACTGAAGGGTGTTGCGGTAGTCGACGGGGAGCTGGTTGGACGCGTAGTCCGCCATGTTGCTCACGAAGATCCGGCCGGAGAGGATCAGCAGGGCCGTGAGAATGATGTAGGCCATGGGCGAGACGAAGTAGACGCCGAGCTCGCGGCGCGTCATCGCGAGGAAGTTCTTCACGACGCCGCCCCCTGCATCGGGGGGGCCTGCGTGAGCACGGTGAACATCTCCTCGAGCGAGACCCGCTCGTAGCCCAGCTCGCTCAGCTCCCAGTGCCGGGCCTGCGCCTCCTTGAAGAGGTCGGACCTGAGGTCGATGCCGTTCTTCGGATGGATGAGGAAGACGTGCGAACTACCGTGATCCTCCCAGAGCACGCTCGCGACGCCGGGCATCCCGTCGAGGGCCGCCTTGATCGCCCGGCCGTCGCCCTTGACCTCCAGGTGGACGTTGGGGGTTTTCATCAGCCGGTCGGCGATCTCCGCGGGCGTGCCCGACTCCACCAGGCGGCCGCGGCTGAGGATGAGCACGCGGCTGCAGATCTTCTCGACCTCCGAGAGGATGTGGCGCGAGAAGAGCACCGTGTGGGCCTGGCCGAGGCCGCGGATCAGCTCGCGCACGTCGCGCACCTGGGTGGGGTCGAGGCCGATCGTCGGCTCGTCGAGGATGACGATCTCCGGCCGGTGGAGGATCGCGTCGGCGAGCCCCACGCGCTGGCGCAGGCCCTTGGAGAGGTGGGCGATGATCGAGCGGCTGCGGTCTCCCAGGCGGACTTTTTCCAGGACCTCGGCCACGCGGGCCGCGCGCTCCTTCGGCGGAACGTCGCGGAGCCGCGCGCGGAACCTCAGGTACTCCTCGACGCGCATCTCGGTGTAGAGCGCGTTGGATTCGGGGAGATAGCCCACGCGGCGCCGGACCTCCATGGACTTCTCGAGGACGTCGAAGCCGGCGACCTTGGCCGAGCCGCTCGTGGAGGCGATGAAGCAGGTGAGGATGCGCATCGTGGTGGACTTGCCGGCGCCGTTGGGGCCGAGAAAGCCGACGATCTCGCCCTTCCCGACCTGGAAGGAGAGATCGTCGACCGCCACCACGCCCGGGTACGTCTTGGTGAGATTGCTGACTTCAATCATGGGACAGTATCAGAGACGGACCCGCCGGGAGGAAGTACTGGGACCGTTAGTATCTCCGGCCCGCCGGAGGGTGTCAAGGGGAGGGACGGCTACTTCTTCTTCGCGGGCGGAACAAAGACCGGGTAGCGATACGGCGCTTCCAGGATAAGCGCGCCCATGGCCGTGGTGTAGACCCGGCCGCCTTCGCTCCACCAGCGCTCGTTGTCAGGGTCCCAGGAGCCGAAGCGGCAGCTGTCCCGGGTCGTCCGCTGAGTGCCGACGAGGGCGTTCTTCGCGGAGTCGAACCACTTCTTCCAGGAAGGGCTCTGGGGCATTTCCAGCTGGTACACGGCCATCGTGCTCCAGTACCAGTAATAGAAGTCGGTCTTGTTGGTCTTCCACTCGGCGAGATCGGCGAGGAGGAGGTTGACCCCCGCGAGGGCCGGATCTCCCCGCCGCTTCTGGAGGACCAGACGGGAGAACACGCCGATGGCCGACATCGTGGCGTGGTGGTCGAACCCTTCGTTCTTCCCCGCCACATAGACCTTGCCGGTGCTGCGGGCGTTGTAGCCCGTCTGGTAGTAGCCGTTCTGCTCCGTCGCTTCATCCAGCCAGCTCTGGGCGCCCTGGTAGGCCGACTTGGGAAAGGGAATCCCCGCCAGCTCCGCCGCCATGAGGGACATGACGGCCCATCCGGTGACGGACGTATCGTTGTCGTTGCACAGGGCGTTGTAGCGCCAGCCCCGGCCGGGATTCTGCGCGGCCACCGTGAACTGCGTGGCCTTCTCCGCCGCCGACTTGAGCTCGGGCGATCCCGTCATCAGGTAGGCCTCGCAGACCGCCAGCGCGGCGAGGAGGTGGTTGTACATGTACTTCACGCTCCGGGGGCCGATGCAGCCCTCCCGGTCCTGAAGGGAGAGAAGCCACCTCAGGCCGCGGTCCACCCCTTCGCCGAACTTCATCGACTTTCCGGGCTCGGCCAGATCGGGCCACTCCTCCGAGGACTGGAAGGTGTGGCCGGCGCCCAGGAAGGCGAGGAGCGCCAGGCCCGTGGCGCCGATGTCGAAATCGCGGGCCCCCGGGCCGCCGCAGGCGCTGCCGCATTGCTTCGTGAAGGACTCCGTCCCCCAGAGACCCTCGGGAGCCTGGTGTCGGGCCAGCCAGCGCAGGGCGGCCTGGACGGCGGCCTCGGTCGGCGCGGCTCCCCCGGCCGCCGCGACCGCCTTCTCCCGATCCTTGCCGATCGCGCGCAGGGGAAGGCGGCTCACCCAACCCGGCGCCGCCTCGAGCTTCGGGCCTTTCGGGGGCTCGGGCGCAGCGGGCTTCGCGGGCGTTCCCGCCGCCCCCTTGCGCTCGACCAGCCGCTTCTCGATCTTGGCCTTGATCTTGACCGCCCAGTCGCGGATCTGCGCGTTGCCGCTCTTCGTGGCCGTCTCCAGGTCGGGCAGCGCCTCCCGTCCGAGCCCTTCGAGGATCGTCGCCGCCTTGCCCTGCTCCTCGAAGCTGGAGGATCCCAGCTGCTGGATCACCTTCTGGATGTCGGCATCCTGCGTGAAGAGCGGAGCCAGCAGGACGGCCGACAGGATCAGGCGCACGACAGCCTCCCTACTTCTTCTTTGGAAGCGACTTGGTGTCGGTGACGAAGACAGGATAGCGGTACGGCGTCTCCAGGACCAGCGCTCCGATCGCGGTTGCGTAGACCCGGCCGCCCTCGCCACCCCAGCGCTCCATCTCCGGATCCCAGGAGCCCCTCCGGCAGGCCTCGGTGGCAGGACGCTGGCCTTCGAGCAGCGCCTTCTTGACGGCGTCGTACCACTTCTTCCATTTCGGGCCGTAGGGCTCGACCTGGTGGACGGCGAGCGACGCCCAGTGCCAGTAGTAGAAATCGATCACGTTGGTCCTCCAGGCCGGCGGATCCTCGAGGACCGTTTCGACGCCGATGAAGGGCGGATCGGAGCGGCGCTTGGTGATCATGGCCCGGAGAAAGATTCCGATCGCGGTCATCGTGGGGTGGTGGTCGAACTGTTCGTTCTTGCCGGGCACGTACACCTTGCCGGTCCCCCGTGCGTTGTATCCCGTGATGAACCCGAACTTCTCCTCCGCCGCTTCGCTGAGCCAGGCGACCGCCCCATCGAAGGACTTGCGGGGGACGTCGAAGCCGGCCAGTTCGCCCGCCTTCAGTCCCAGCGCGCCCCAGCCCGTCACCGAGGTGTCGTTGTCGCCGCAGCGGGCGGAATAGCGCCAGCCTTTCCCGGGATTCTGCGCGGCGATCGTGAACTGGACCGCCTTGTCCGCCGCTTCCTTCAGGTCCGCCGCCCCCGTCATGAGATAGGCTTCCGTGAGGGCCAGGGCGGCGATCGCGTGGTTGTACACGTACTTCATGCCGCGCTCGCCGAGGCAGCCTTCCGGATCCTGATGCGTGATCAGCCAGGTCAGCCCTCGCTGCACCGCCTGCCCGAAGGTCCGGCCGGGGAAGTTGGCATCCACCGGCTCCTTGGAGTCCATCGTGTGGCCCGCGCCGAGGAAGGCGAGGAGCGAAATCGCGGTCAGCCCCGTGTCGTAGTCCCGCTCGCCGGGTCCGCCGCAGGACGGGCTGCACTGCTTGAGGAAGGTCTCGGCGCCCCACAGGCCCAGTCGCGGATCTGCGCGTTGCCGCTCTTTGTGGCCGTCTCGAGGTCGGGCAGCGCCTCCCGCCCGAGCCCTTCGAGGATCGTCGCCGCCTTGCCCTGCTCCTCGAAACTGGAGGATCCCAGCTGCTGGATCACCTTCTGGACGTCGGCGTCCTGCGCGAAGAGCGGCGCGAGCAGCAGGGCGGCCAGGATCGTCCGCATGACTCCCTCCCCGGACTCCCCTCAAGTATAGCCAAAAAAAATCCCCCCGGGTTGCCCTGGGGGGATCCTGGTTGCCGGTCAGGGGTTACTTGGTTTTGAAGTCCGCGTCGATGATCTTCTCGTCGTTCGGGCCGCCCTCGCCGTCGCCGGCGGGGCGCGGGCCGCCGCCGTTGCCGGACTCTGCACCCGGAGCCGCGCCGGCGGCCGCCTGCTTCTTCGCCGCCTCCTCGTAGAGGTGCTTCGAGAACTCGTGCGAGGCCTGCGTGACCTCCTCGATCGCCCGCTTGATCTCGTCGGCCTTGTCGCTCTCCTTGCTCTTCCGGAGCTTCTCGACCGCCTTCTCGATCTTCTCCTTCTCGCCCGCGGACATCTTCTCGCCGTACTCCTTCAGCGCCTTCTCCGTGGCGTAGACCGTGTGGTCCGCCTGGTTGCGCGCCTCGGCCAGATCCTTGCGGGACTTGTCCTTGTCCGCGAAGGCCTCGGCGTCCTTCACCATCTTCTCGATCTGCTTCTCGTCGAGGCCGGTCGAGGCGGTGATCTGGATCTGCTGCTCCTTGCCCGTGCCCTTGTCCTTCGCCGACACGTTCAGGATGCCGTTGGCGTCGAGCTTGAACTTCACCTCGATCTGGGGCTCGCCGCGCCGCGCGGGGGGGATGCCCTGCAGGTCGAAGTTGCCGAGCTTGCGGTTGTCCTCCGCCATCGGGCGCTCGCCCTGGTAGACCTCGACCGTCACGCCGGGCTGGTTGTCCGCCGCGGTCGAGAAGGTCTGCGACTGCTCGGTCGGGATCGTCGTGTTGCGCTTGATGAGCGGGACCATGAGGCCGCCCTCGACCTTGATGCCGAGGGTGAGCGGCGTCACGTCAAGGAGGAGGATCTCCTTCATCTCGCCGCCCAGGACCGCCGCCTGGATCGCCGCGCCCACCGCGACGACCTCGTCAGGGTTCACGCTGCGGTTGGGCTCGCGGCCGAAGAACTCCTTCACGAGCTGCTGGACCCTGGGGATGCGGGTCGAGCCGCCCACGAGGACGACCTCGTCGATGTCCTTGGCCTTGAGCTTGGCGTCGTTGAGCGCGCTCTCGCAGGGCTTGAGCGACGACTCGAGGAGGTCGCCCACCAGCTGTTCGAACTTCGAGCGGGTGATCCGGTGGGTGAGGTGGACCGGCGAGCGGCTGGAGTCCTGCGCGATGAAGGGCAGGTTGATCTCGGTCTCCGTCATGCTCGACAGCTCGCACTTGGCCTTCTCGCAGCCCTCGCGGAGCCGCTGCAGCGCCATCGGGTCCTTGCGGAGGTCGATGCCCGTCTGCTTGGCGAACTCCATCGCGACGTGCTCGATCAGCCGGTGGTCGAAGTCGTCGCCGCCGAGGTGCGTGTTGCCGTTGGTCGAGAGGACCTGGATGACCTCGTTGTCGGCCTCGAGGATCGAGATGTCGAAGGTGCCGCCGCCCAGGTCGTAGATCGCGATCTTGCGCACGCCCCGCTTCTTGTCCAGGCCGAACGCGAGCGCGGCGGCCGTGGGCTCGTTGAAGACGCGCTTGACGTCGAAGCCCGCGATGCGCCCCGCCTCCTTGGTGGCCTGGCGCTGCGAGTCGTTGAAGTACGCGGGGCAGGTGATGACCGCCTCGGTCACCTTCTCGCCGAGATAAGCTTCGGCCGTCTCCTTGAGGTCGGCCAGCACCATCGCCGAGATCTCCTGGGGCGTGTACTCCTTGCTGCGGATCTTGACGCGGACGGCGTCTTCAGGGCCGCCCAGCACCTCGTAGGGCAGCATCTTCTCTTCCTGGCCCGTCTCGCTCCGGCGGCGGCCCATGAAGCGCTTGATCGAGTAGATGGTGTTCTTCGGATTGACGATGGCCTGCCGCTTGGCGAGCTGACCGACCAGCCGGTCGCCGGACTCGGGAAAGCCCACGACCGACGGGGTCAGGTTGGAACCATGCTTGTTGGGGATCACCTTGACTTCCTTGCCTTCCATGACGCAGACCACGGAGTTCGTGGTGCCAAGGTCGATGCCTACGATCTTACCCATTGGGCGCCTCCAGATTGTGCCGACCACTGGATTGCAAACCGGTTGCCAATCTTCTCCGCAGGATCTATCCTTATCTTGCTGGCCCGCAACGACATGCGAACGCAGCCCAAAGGGCCGGTTCAGCGAATGTCATAGTGACAGAGAGGGGCTGACAGGGATGTTCTCCGACCGGCTCTGGATTCTGAAGGCGGCGGCGGCGCTGGGCCTCTTCGCCCTGGTCTGCACGGTCTCCCATCAGAAGCTCTCCGCCCTGCATCCCGAGATCGAACGGGTTGCCCTCTACTCCCCTGACCTCCGGCGCCTCGACATCCACCTCGTGGGAAAGAAGGTCCGGGCCTCCGACGATCAGGGCTTTGAGATCGACACCAAGGTCGGGCCCATGCGCGTCCTGAGTGCGGCCCGTCCGCCGGTGGGCGAGCACGTCAGCGTCGTCGCCCGCGCGGTCGGGCCGAGGACGCTCGAGGCCATCGCCCTTCAGGTCAACGCGGGATACCTCTGGAAGCGTCGCCTGAACTACGCGATCTCGATTCTGACCCTGGTCGTCTACGTGGCGCTCGTCAGCCGCCGCTTCCGCTGGCGGATAGCCGAAGGCGTCTTCCGGAGCAAGTACTGATGAAGATTCCGAAAACCGAAAGCCGAAAATCGAAAATCGGAATTCGTCCCCCCTCCGATCCCCCCGGGGGGGATAAGGGGGCGATCCCTTCCCGTTCTCGGTTTTCGGTTTTCGATTTTCCGGCCGACGAGGCGCGCAGCGCCGAGGAGGCCGTCCTTGCCTGATCTGTTCACGCACTTCGTCGCCGCCCGCGTCCCGGGCGCGTTCCTCAGCGACCGCCGCCTCCAGGCGCTCCTGATCCTCGGCACCTTCCTGCCCGACATCGCCTCCAAGGGGCTCTACTGGGTCTTCCAGACGCACGAAACGTTCAGCACGGGCTCGCACTCGATCGCCGGCATGCTGCTCGTCTCCTACCTCGCCTGCCTGTTCCTGGAGGAGCCCATCCGCCGCCCCGGGTTCGCCGCGCTGGCCGCCGGAGGCCTCATCCACCTCCTCGTCGACCTTGTGAAGTACAACCTCGGCATGGGATCGGGCCGCCCCTTCCTCCCCTTCTCCCCTCTTGGCGTGGAACTGGGCTGGATCGATTCCGAGAACGTCGTCCTCCTGGTCCCCCTCGACGCCGCCGTCCTCGGGATCCTCTGGTTCCTCGAGCGGAGATCCGCCCGTGTTCAGCAATAGAGGATATCTCTGGAAGCTCGGCGGCGCGCTGGCCCTGGTCGCGCTGCTGGGGGTGGTCTCGGCCCTCCGCGGCGAGTCCCTCAACCCTCCCCTCTGGCGCTGCGTGGCCGAACCCCGCCGCTGGGACAACGTCGTGCTCTGGGTCCCCGCCTCGAAGATCACGAGCATCCGTGACAGCGACTTCGAGATCGACACCGGCGACGCGCGGATCCGCGTCGACGGCGGGGCGCCCGCGAAGGTCGGGGAGAAAGTGAGCGTCCGCGGCCGGTTCCGCGCCGACGGACCGCGGATCGAGATGACCGCCTCGCACGTCCTTCCCCCCGACCTGCTGCTCCGCCGGCGGCTGATCGAGGCGCTGTCGGTGATCGTGGCCCTCGGAGTCCTGGCGAACTTCGCGCGCCACTTCCTCTTCAGACCGAAAGTCCTCCACATCGGCAAGGGGGAAGAGTGACAACCTTCAAATCCGAAATCCGAAATCCGAAATCCGAAAGTCGTCCCCCCTGCGGTCCCCCCGAGGGGGACGGCTCCCCCCGGAGGGGGGGTGGGGGGGCGATTCCGTTCGGATTTCGGATTTCGGATCTCGGATTTTCGGGAGCCTTCCGTGGCTGACCTGCTCATCCACTTCGCCTCGGGCTTCGCCGCGGCCCGGCCGCTGCGCGACGGCCGGCTGCGCTCGATCGTCTACGTCGGCGTCTGCCTGCCCGACCTGCTCTACAAGGGCCTGCTCTACCTCGGGGGCACGCCCAACTGGCTGGTCGAGCCGACCCATTCGCCGCTCGGGCTCGTCGCGTACTGCTACCTGCTGGCGCTGCTCTTCGAGGAGGAGTGGCGGCGGCGGGCCTTCGGGGCGCTGCTCGGCGGCGCCTGGCTCCATGTGCTCTTCGACCTCGGCAAGGACTACCTGGGGTCGGGCGTCATCCTCTGGGCCTTCCCCTTCTCCATGCAGACGGTGGAGCTGGGCTGGTACCGCAACGAGGATACGATCTATTGGATGCCGGCCGCGCTGGCGCTGATCGGGCTCGTCGAGCTGGCGTGGCGGCTCGTCAGGGCCCGGGGGCGGGCCGGCCCTTGATCAGGGGCAGCCAGATCGCCATGGTGTTGTAGGCGAGGAAGGCGACCAGCCAGAGCACGTTCGCCCAGATCAGGAACTTCAGGATTCCGTCGATTGCGCCGCGGATCGCCAGCAGGCCCAGCCCCAGGACGATGAAGATCGCGCAGGCGAGCCCGATCGGCGTCGTCAGCAGGTGGCCCACCTGCATCATGAGCGTGGTCAGCGCCGGGCTGTCCAGGTTCGCCTTGTCGATCTCGCTTCCCATGCCCCGGTGGATCAGGAAGACGCCGAGCGTCGCGAGCATCGCGATCAGCTGGACGGCGAAGTACACCTTGCGCGGCGGCCGGCCGATCGTCGACGTGACCGACGTGGTGTAGAGCGGCTCCTGCCCGCTGGGGTTCGTGATCGAGGTCCCGGTGTCTTCGCTCATCTGCGTCTATTGTATCTGACGACCCGCCCGAATGCGGCGTTACCCGAATCGGAACCTGCGAACCCTACTTGTTCTCGAGCGCCCGCTGGATCTGGACGATCGGCAGGTGCAGGCTCAGGTAGGCGAACGGAATAATCAGCGTGGCCCAGATGCTATTGGCCAGGATCAGCTTGATCAGGACCTCGTCGAAGAGCCCCTTCAGCGTCAGGGCGATCAAGACGCCTGCGAGCAGGAGGACCGCGACGGTCCCTGCGGCGGAGCGGACGAACTGTCCCAGGGAGAGGAGACTCTCCGTCGGAAGAGGAAGAACCCTCATTTCCATCTGCTCGAAAATGGCTTCGTAGCCCCGCGCAAACCAGCAGACGCCGACCGTGGTGCCCAGCGCGACGATCAGGGAGGCGAGGTACCAAAGTCGGAGGGCCCGGGGCGCCGGCGCCGGCTCCGGCCCCATCTAGATCCCCCGCAGCAGCACGGCGTCGTAGACGCGCTGGATCGCCACCATGAAGGCGGCCTGGCGCATCTTGACGTTGCGCTTCTTGGACATGTCCGAGACCTCGGCGTAGGCCTTGTTCATCACGTTCTCGAGCTTCGTCTGGATCTCCTTCTCCTCCCAGTAGAACTGCTGGAGGTTCTGGGTCCACTCGAAGTAGGAGACCGTCACGCCGCCGGCGTTGGCCAGGATGTCGGGGATGACGGGGATGCCCTTCTCGGCCAGGATGTGGTCCGCGTGCGGGTTGATCGGGTTGTTGGCGCCCTCGACCACCATCTTGGCGTTGATCTCGCCCACGTTGTTCTCGTTGATCACGCCGTTGAGCGCGGCGGGGATCAGGATGTCGCACTCCACGCCGAAGATGCGGTCCTTGCTCAGGACGTCGGCGCTCGGGAATCCGGCGACGGTCTTCTTGTCCTTCGCCCAGGCCAGGAGCGCGGGAATGTCCAGCCCCTTGTCGTTCCTCACCGCGCCGTCGGCGTCGGCGATGGCGATGATCTTCGCGCCGGCGTCGTGGAGGTACTTGGCCGTCCAGGAGCCCACGTTGCCGAAGCCCTGGATCACGACCCGGGCGCCGTTCAGGGGGATCTCGAAGTCCCCGCAGGCGTGGCGCGTCGTGAAGTAGACGCCGAGCCCCGTCGCCGATTCGCGGCCCCGCGAGCCGCCGAGGGCCACCGGCTTGCCCGTCACGATCGCCGGCGTGTAGCCATGCTTGCGGCCGTACTCGTCCATCAGCCAGGTCATGACCTTGGCGTTCGTGTTGACGTCCGGCGCCGGGATGTCGCGGTAGGGCCCCAGCGCCATGTCGATCTTCCTCGTGAAGGTCCGCGTCAGGTCCTGCAGCTCCTTGTCGGACATGGTCCGCGGGTCGCAGTTCACCCCGCCCTTGGCGCCGCCGTAGGGGATGTTCACGACCGCGGTCTTCCAGGTCATGAGCGACGCGAGCGCCCGCACCTCGTCCATGTCGACGCTGGGATGGTAGCGGATGCCGCCCTTGTAGGGCCCGCGGGCGCCGTTGTGCTGCACGCGGAAGCCGAAGAATTCCGCGAGCGCGCCGTCGTCCCGGTGGAGGGTGATCTGGACCTTCAGCTCCCGGTAGCAGTTCCGCATGATCGCCTTGTGCTGCTCGGGGATCCCCAGCAGTTCCGCGGCCTTGTTGTACTGCCAGTTGACCTCCTCATAGGCGGTCATCTTCCGGCGGAATGAGTCGGCCATGGGCGGCTCTCCATTCGATGCTGGTAGGATTGTACTCCATCGCGGACCACGACGATGTGCGAGCGCCAGCGGCGGTCGTCGGTGCGCGGATGATCGTTCCGGTAGTGAACCCCGCGGCTCTCCGTGCGCTTGAGCGCCGACCAGGCCATGAGCTTTCCGAGCAGCAGCATGTTCTGCAGCTCCCAGCCGCCCGGCTCGTCGAACTCGGCGTCGAGGACGTAGTTCGACCAGAAGTCGATCGAGTCGATGGCGTAGCGGAGGCCGTCGGCCTCGCGCTCGATCCCCACGTTGCGCCACATCACGCTGCGGAGCGAGTTGCGGATGTCCTCGAGGTCGAGCTCCGAGTGGCGGCCCCCGTGGCGCGGCGCGCGGAAGGAGACGCGGGGGACGGGCGAGACCGCCTCCTGGCCGGCGACCGTTCCCGCGCGGTGGCCGAAGACGAGGCACTCGAGGAGCGAGTTCGAGGCCAGCCGGTTCGCGCCGTGGAAGCCCGCCGCGGCGCACTCGCCGCAGGCGAAGAGGTTGCGGATCGAGGTCCGCCCCCAGGCATCGGTGCGGACGCCGCCGATCATGTAGTGGGCGGCCGGTCGGACGGGGATCAGGTCCTTCCCCGGTTGCAGCCCGAACTTCCGGCAGAGGCGCACGAGCCCCGGGAAGTGGGTCGGCAGGTCCTTCAGGGGGCGCACGTCGAGGTAGACCTGGGTGTCGTGGGTCGCCAGCATGTGGCGGAGGATCGAGCGCGAGACGATGTCCCGCGGGGCGAGCTCCGCGTTGGCGTGGTAGTCCTTCATGAAGGCTCGGCCCTTGCGGTCCCGCAGCTTGGCCCCGGCGCCGCGGACCGCCTCGCTGATGAGCGCGCGCGACGCGCCGGCGAGGTAGAGCGTCGTGGGATGGAACTGCATGAACTCCATGTCCATGAGCTCCGCGCCCGCGCGCCAGGCCATCGCGACGCCGTCGCCGGTGGCGACGGAGGGGTTGGTCGTCTCGCGGTAGATCTGCCCCAGCCCGCCGGTGGCCAGGATCGTGCGCCGCGCGCGGATCCACTGGAGCCCCTTCTTCGGATGGGCCACCACCGCGCCCCAGCAGGCGCCGCCGGAGGTCACGAGGTCCAGCGCGTAGCAGTCCTCGACGATCCGCGACTTCACGTGGCCCAGCAGCTCGCGCTCCAGCATCGCGCCCGTCTCGTCGCCGCGGTGCAGCACCCGGGCGATCGAGTGGCCGCCCTCGAGCCCGAAGGAGAGGCGGCGGCCGCCGTCGCGGTCGAAGGGCGCGCCCCAGTCGATCAGCTCGCGGACCCGCTCCGCCCCCTCGCGGACGACGATCTCGACCATCATCGGGTCGGAGAGTCCGCAGCCGACCTTGAGCGTGTCGAGGATGTGCGACTCCGGCGAATCCTGTTCGGCGATCGCGGCGGCGATGCCCCCCTGGGCGTAGAAGGAGTTCGACTCGGTGCGCTGCTTCTTGGTGACGACGAGGATGTTCCGGCGGTGGCGCGCGGCCGAAAGGGCCGCCCGCAGCGCCGCCGAGCCGCTCCCGATGACGAGGACGTCGGTGTCGACGACGGGCAGCTTTTGCAGGGTGAACGGGACCAGCGTCCTCGGGATCATTCGGGTGAGGTGCCCGTCGCGCCGTAGAGGGTGCCGTTCCGGTGGCAGAGCACGAGGGCCTTGATCACCTCGTCGTCGAACTCCGTGCCGCCCTTCAGGGCCATGTCCTTGACCACGTCCTTGGCCGGCGGCGACGCGGCGCCCGCGGAGCTGCAGGCGTCGTCGAAGGCGTTGGCGACGATCAGGATCCGCGCCATCACGGGCGTGTCGGCGTTCTTCATCTTGTAGGGGAAGCCGCTGCCGTCGGCCCGCTCGTGGTGGTAGCGGACGGCGGCCAGGATCTGCTCGAAGCCCTCGATGCCCGTCACCAGCTTCTCGACGGCCTGGACGTGCTGGTCGCGGATCTGCTCGGGCGTCGCGTCCGGCGTGGTCAGCCGCACGACCATCTTCCCCGCGTCGTGGATGAGCGCGGCGACGCGGAGGCGGCGGAGGTCGTCGATGGGCAGCATCATCTGGGTCGCGATCGCCGTGCAGTACTCGGTGACGCGCTGGGCGTGGCCCTGGCCGCG
>JACQFK010000129.1 GCA_016200125.1 Planctomycetota bacterium | reverse complement strand
GCCGCGCCGCTGGCCCCGGACCTCGACCGCCTCAACCCCGTCTCGGGCTTCGGCCGGCTCTTCTCCCTGCGCGGGCTGATGCGGCTCGTCGCCGGACTGCTCAAGCTCTCCGCCGTGGGCGTCGTGGTCTTCTGGACCCTCTGGGCGGAGCGCGGAAGCCTCGTCGAACTGTCGGCCCGCGGTTTCGAGCAGGTCCCCGGCGTGGCGGTCGATCTCATGCTGACGCTGTCGCTCCGCGCGGCGCTCGCCCTGCTGGCGCTCGCGGTCCTCGACTACGGCTTCCAGCGCTGGGAGCACGAGCGGGATCTCCGGATGAGCAAGCGCGAGGTCCGCGAGGAGCTCCGCCGGCTGGAGGGGGACCCTGCGATCCGCCAGCGGCGCCGCGCCCTCCAGCAGCAGCTCGCGCTCCAGCGCATGGTGCTCGGCGTGCCCCGGGCGACGGTCGTGATCACCAACCCGACGCATCTCGCCGTCGCGATCCGCTACGAGAAGTCCATGGAGGCGCCGGCGCTGGTGGCCAAGGGGGCGGAGCAGCTGGCCCGCCGGATCCGCGAGGCGGCCCTGGATCACGGGATCCCCGTCGTCGAGCGCAAGGACCTCGCCCGCGCGCTCTACCGCTCCGTGGAAGTCGGCCAGTCGGTCCCGCCCGGCCTCTACCAGGCGCATCCTGGCCCTCATGACGACGATCTTCGTCCCGCTTCCGCCCTTCCTGCTCGACTTCCTGCTGGTCATCTCGATCACCCTCGCGGTGATGATCCTGATGACCGTCATCTACGTCCGCGAGCCGGTGAAGTTCAGCGTCTTCCCGTCGATCCTGCTGATGTCGACCGCCTACCGCCTGGCCCTGAACGTCGCGGTGACCCGCCAGATCCTGGGGAACGCCGGGCGCGAGGGCACGGGCGCCGCCGGCCGCGTGGTCGAGGCCTTCGGCAACTTCGTCGCGGCCGCCGACCCGGTCATCGGCTTCGTGATCTTCGTGATCCTGATCATCGTGAACTTCATCGTGATCACCAAGGGCGCGGGGCGCGTCTCCGAGGTCGCGGCCCGCTTCACCCTGGACGCCATGCCCGGCAAGCAGATGGCGATCGACGCCGACCTGAACGCCGGCCTGATCAAGGAGGCCGAGGCGCGCGAGCGCCGCCAGCAGATCTCGCGGGAGGCGGACTTCTACGGCGCCATGGACGGCGCCTCCAAGTTCGTCCGCGGCGACGCCATCGCGGGGATCATCATCACGCTCGTCAACATCGTCGCGGGCTTCGCGCTCGGCTGGCTGAAGTACGGCATGACGGCGACCGCCGCGCTCAACACCTTCACGATCCTGACGATCGGCGACGGGCTGGTTTCCCAGATCCCGGCGCTCATCGTGTCGCTCGCCGCGGGCCTCATCGTCACGCGGGCGGGGCAGGACTCGAACCTGGGCCGCGAGCTCGTGGGCCAGCTCTTCGCGGAGAAGAAGGCGCTCTGGATCACGATGGGCTTCGTCGGCCTCCTGCTCCTCTCGGGGGTCTTCCTGGGCAGCGGCCTCCCCTGGTTCCAGCTCCTCGTCGTGGGCGGCTTCCTGGGCGTCGCCGCGAGGGTCATGGGCTCCACGGAGAAATCGAAAGCGAAGGCCGACGCGGCGCAGAAGGAGCGCGAGGCGGCCGCCGGCCGCAAGCCCGAGAAGGTGGAAGGCCTCCTCAAGGTCGATCCGATGGAGCTGGAGATCGGGCTGGGCCTCGTCAAGCTGGTCGACCCGGTCCAGGGCGGAGCCTTCCTCGACCGGGTGACCGAGATCCGCCGGCAGATGGCGGTCGATCTGGGGCTCGTGGTCCCGCCCGTCCGCATCCGCGACAACGACGCCCTCGAACCGAACTCCTACGCGATCAAGATCCGCGGAGCGGTCATCGCCTCGGGCTCGCTGAGGCCGGACCTCACGCTGGCGATCGACTCGGGCAAGGCCGTGGGCCCGATCGAAGGCCTGGCGGCGCGCGAGCCGGCCTTCGGCCTCAAGGCCTACTGGATCCGCGAGCCGCTCCGGGAGACCGCCGAGGCGCTCGGCTACCAGACGGCCGATCCGGGCACGGTGCTCGCAACCCACCTCAGCGAGGCGATCAAGCGCTACGCCCATGAGCTGCTCACCCGGGACGAGGTGAACAACCTGATCAAGACCCTCAAGGAGGAGAGCCCGGCCGTCGTCGAGGAGGTGGTCCCCGCGGTGCTCAAGCCCGGCGAGGTCCAGAAGATCCTCCAGAACCTGCTCAAGGAGGGAGTGTCGATCCGGGACCTCGGCACGATCCTCGAGACGCTGGGCGACTATGGCCCGCGCATCAAGGATCCCGAGGTCCTCACCGAGTACGTCCGGAACTCGCTCGCCCGCTCGATCTCCCGCCGGCACTCGGAGAAGGACGGGCGCATGCACGTCGTCACCCTCGATCCGAAGCTCGAGGACCTGATCCGGTCCGCGACGGAGCGGACGGAGCGCGGCACCTCGCTGGCGCTTTCGCCCGTGATGCTGAGCCGCATCGGCGAGCGGCTGGCGCAGGAGATCTCGAAGCTCGTGGCGGCGGGCCACCCGGCGCTGATCCTCTGCTCGCCGCAGGTCCGCGCCCAGGTGAAGAAGATCGCCGACACGCTGCAGCCGGGCATCGCCGTGCTGTCCTACAACGAGATCGTCCAGGACGTGAAGGTGGAGTCCCTGGGCATGGTCGCGGCGGAGTAGAGGTCCGGGAGGAAGAGGGGGATGCAGATTCGCAGGTACGTGGGAGCCGACGAGAAGGAGCTCCTCCGGAAGATCCGCGCCGACCTCGGCGCGAACGCGGTGATCCTCCATTCCTCGTACGGCCGGCGCCCGGGCCTGCTCGGCCTTTTCGGCCGGCCCCGGATCGAGATCGTGGCGGGCGGCGGCTTCAAGATCGTGAAGGACTATCCCGCCGGCGAAGGCGCGCCCCCGGCCGCCGGAGCCCCGGCGAGGACGGGCGCCTCCGCCGAGATCCTCCAGAAGGAGATCGGCGAGATCAAGCGGCTGATCGCCGAGACCCAGACGATGGTGTCCTGCCGCTCCGGCGTCGAAGGCCCGCAGGAGGTCGCCGAGGAGTACGCCTCGCTCGCCACCACGCGGGTGTCGGAGGGGCTCGCCCAGAAGATGATGGGCCGCCTCCGCGCGTCGCTGCCCGCCGAGGCGCTGCGCGACCGCGCCCGCATCCGCGCCACCGTCCGCGCCTTCGTGAAGGACATGATCCGCTGCACCGACGGCATCGCCCTCAAGCCGGGCCGCTGCACCCGCGTCGCCTTCATCGGTCCCACGGGCGTCGGGAAGACGACGACGATCGCCAAGCTGGTCTCCATCTACGCCCACCGGGGCCGCGAGGTCGCCGTCATCACCAACGACACCTACCGCATCGCCGCCGCGGAACAGATCAAGCGCGTCGCCCAGCTCGTGGGCGTGCCCATCCGCGTCTGCCAGCGGCCCCAGGAGATCGAGCAGGCCCTCAAGGAGTTCTCGAACCGCGACCTCGTCCTGGTGGACACCGCGGGCCGCAGTCAGAAGAACGCGCGCCGGCTGGACGACCTGAAGGAGGTGCTGGCCGCGACGAAGCCCGACGAGACCCATCTCGTGGTTTCCATGACGACCCAGCCGGAAACCGTGGTCGACGTCGCCGAGCGCTTCGCCTCCTGCGGCTACGACCGGCTCGTCGTGACCAAGCTGGACGAGGCGATCAAGCTCGGCGTGGTGCTGGACGTCCTCTCCCGCATCCAGACGGAGCTGTCGTTCGTCACGACGGGCCAGGAGATCCCGCGCGACATCGAGGTCGCGGACTCCGCCCGTCTCGCTTCTCTCATTCTCGGGGAGGAGACGCTGTGAACACGACCGAGAAGCGCAATTTCGGCAACATCGTCCCGGAGCTCCCCGAGTCGATCCCGGGCCGCGACCAGGCGGACGGCCTGCGCCGCCTCGCCCGCACGAAGCCCCGCCACGCCCGGGTCATCGCCGTCACCAGCGGGAAGGGCGGCGTGGGCAAGACCAACGTGTCGGTCAACCTGGCGATCGCGCTCGCGTCCCAGCGCAAGAAGGTGGTCCTCGTCGACCTCGACCTGGGCCTCGCGAACGCGGACATCCTGCTCGACCTGACCTCGCGCTACAACCTGTCCCAGGTGCTCGTCGGCCGGAAGACGATCGAGGAGATCACGCTGCCCGCGATGGGCGGGATCCGCGTGGTCCCGGGCGCCAGCGGCGTGGAGCGCCTCGCCAACCTCTCGGACGTGGAGCGCGAGACCCTGCTGTCGAGCTTCGAGGTGCTGCACCGCGACGCGGACTACGTGATCTTCGACACGGGTGCCGGCATCTCGAAGAACACCACGGCCTTCCTCGCCGCCGCGGACGACATCGTCGTCGTGACGATGCCCGAGCCCACGGCGGTGGTCGACGCCTACGCGGTGATCAAGATGCTCAGCCGTGAGACGGACCACGGGGATCTCTACATCCTGCTCAACCAGTGCAGCGGGCGCGAGGAGGCGGAGAAGTTCGCCAACGGCATCTCGGTGACGGCCAACAAGCTGCTCAACACCTACGTGGAGAAGCTCGGATACATCGTGAGCGACCCGCGGGTGGCCCAGGCGGTGCGCCAGCGGCGCCCGTTCCTGCTGGCCTATCCGGGCTGCGCCGCGAGCGCCTGCCTGCGCTCGATCGCGGACCGGCTGACCCGGAAGGATCCGCTCGCGCCGGCGTCGGAGCGCCCCTCGTTCGTGCGGAGACTGTTCTCGGCGTTCTCGGGGAAGTAGTCGGATGGACAGGATCATCGGCGGCGTGTTCGGACTGGCGGCCTTCGCGGCCGTCCTCGCGCTCGGCCTGTCGAAGGGGCTCTCCTTTGCGGGCTGCGTGGTCCGGGCGGTCGTCGCCCTGGTCCTGGGTTACCTTGTGGGACGGTTGATTTTCGGATTGCCGGGGCTGTCCATCGTGAGGGAAGCGGCGGGGCAGGTCCCGCCGCCGCCTCCGGCACCGGGGGATTCGAAGCCTGCGGGAAAGGCGCCCGGAGAGGCGCCGCCGCCCGCGCAGGCTTCCTAGGAGAGGGGGAAGAACCATGGCGCAGATCACCAAGCGGTCCAAGGAGGAGATGGCCAAACTCTGGGAGGAGTACGGTCGCACGCGCGACCCGAAGACCAAGAACATCCTCTCGGAGGAGTATCTGCCGATCGTCCGCTACGTCGCGGAGAAGATGATCGAGCGGCTGCCCCACAACGTCCAGGTCGAAGACCTGGTCAGCGCCGGCGTGTTCGGGCTCTTCGACGCGGTCGACCGCTTCGATCTCGGCCGCGGCGTGAAATTCGAGACCTACTGCGTCGGGCGCATCCGCGGCGCGATGCTCGACGAGCTCCGCCACATGGACTGGGTGCCCCGGCTCACCCGCGCGCGCGCCAACAAGCTCGAGGAGGCCTACTCCAAGCTCGAGAAGGAGAACGGCCGCGCGCCGACCGACGTCGAGCTCGCGAAGGAGCTCCGCATCTCCCTGGACTCCCTCGACGAGCTCTTCCGCGAGGTGAGCGGCGCGTCGATCGTCACGATGGGCCGTCGCACGCTCGACAAGGACCCGAGCCAGCTCGGCGTCGACATCATGGAGGACGAGAAGATCGAGGGCCCGCTGCCCGCGAACACCCGCCGCGACCTGGTGGAGTTCTGCAAGAAGAAGCTCTCGGTCAAGGAGCGCTACATCCTGATGATGTACTACTTCGAGGACCTGACGCTGAAGGAGATCGGCCAGATCCTCGACCTGTCGGAATCGCGCGTCTGCCAGCTTCACGCGAAGCTCGTGACCCGGCTCCGCGGCTATCTCAAGCACAAGCAGGTGGAGATCGCGTAGTGCCGCGCGCGCCGGCGGACCGTCCGATCCGCGGGACTGGCGAAGGGGCCGCGCTCCGGGCCGCGAGGGAGCGGGGCGCCGCGCCGCTGCTTCCGGATCGCCCGTCCGAGCCCGATCCGCCGGCGTTCGGCCGGCAGGTCGCCCAGGCGTCGCCCGGCAGCGCCGCGGGGGGCGTGGGGCGGCACAAGGTCGGCCGTTCGTTCGCGTTGGCGAAGCCGAGGAAGAAGGAATCGAAGGAGTCCCCGGGCAGGGAGCCGGCGGCGGATCCGGGAGGCCGCGGCCGCAGCGTCGATGTCCGGGTCTAGCCGTTCATGCCTTCCGAGGCAAATGTTGATCTGAGTCAACAATTGGGCTCCCCGGGTCTCCGAGCAAGTCTGGTCATCCCTCCGGCTCTCTGGTAAACTCTCGCGCGTGAAGATCCTCCTCTCCAACGACGACGGCGTCACCGCGCCCGGACTTCACCAGATGGCCGACGCCTTGAAGCGGCTGGGCGACGTGTTCATCTGCGCCCCCGAGGGGCCGCGCAGCGGCGCCTCCAGCTCCTTGACGCTCTACTCGCCCCTGCTGGTCACGCAGCTCGCCCCCCGCTGCTGGAGCGTCAGCGGCAACCCGGCCGACGCCGTCAAGCTGGCCCTGACGGAACTGGTGGGGCCCCGGCCCGACATCGTCGTCAGCGGCATCAACAACGGGCTCAACTGCGGCTCCAACGTCCTCTACTCGGGGACCGTCGCCGCCGCGCTCGAGGGGGCCCAGGCGGGCATCCCCTCCTTCGCCGTCTCGCGCAGGGTGGCGGGGAACGAGAACTACAAGACCGAGGCCAAGGCCGCCGCCCGGATCATCGAGAAGCTCGCGGAAGGCCCGTCGGGCGACAACACCGTCTACAACATCAACTTCCCCGCCGGCCGGACCCGCGGCGTGGTGACGACGACGACCGAGCTGATGCCCTACACCGACCGCTACGACCGCCGGGTCGATCCCCGCGGCCGCATTTACTACTGGCTCCGCGGCGAGCCGCCGCGGGACACGCGGGGCAACGGCCACCTGACCGACGAGGCCGCCGTCGCGCGGGGCTACGTCGCCGTGACCCCGCTCCGGAGGAACCTCACCGACGACGGGCTTCTCGAGAGGCTGGCCCGCATCTATCCCGTCAGGAAGTAGGCCGCCCCATGCTCTCGGAGTTCATCCGGTCCGAACTCGAGGAGCTCCGCCGCGCGAGCCTGCTGCGCGAGCCGCGCGTGATCGACCGCATCCGCGGCCCCTACGTCACGATCGGAGGGCGCGAGCTTCTCTGCTTCTGCTCGAACGACTACCTGGGCATCGGGCAGGATCCCCGGCTGGGCGAAGCGGCCGCCCGCGCGGCCCGCGACTTCGGCTGGGGGGCCGTCTCCTCGCGGGCGCTGTCGGGGACGACGCGCTGGCACGCCGCGCTCGAGGAGGCGATCGCCGAGTTCAAGGGCGCCCCGGCGGCGCTGCACTTTCCCTCGGGCTATGCGGCCAATCTCGGGCTGATCGCTTCGATCGCCGACCGCGACACGCTGATCGTGTCCGACGAGCTCAACCACGCGAGCCTCATCGACGGCTGCCGGCTGTCGCGCGCGAAGATCGAGGTCTACCCCCACCGGGACGTGGAGGCGGCGGCGCGGCTCCTCAAGGTCGACGCGAAGCGGAAATTCATCCTGACGGACACGGTCTTCAGCATGGACGGGGACCTGGCGCCGCTCGACGCGCTTCGAGCCCTGGGCTCGGACGTCGTGATCGACGACGTGCACGGCCTGGGGGTCTTCGGCGCCGAGGGGCGGGGCAACCTCGAGGTGCCTGTCCAGACCGGAAACCTGGCGAAGGCCGCGGGCGGCGCCGGCGGCTTCGTCGTGGGCTCCCGCGAGCTCATCGAGCTCCTGCGAAGCCGCGCCCGGGCCTTCCTCTTCACGACCGCGCCTCCCCCGGCCCTCTGCGCGGCGGCCGTCGAGGCGCTCCGGCTCGTCCGCTCGGCGGAGGACCGGAGGGCGAAGCTCTGGGCCCACATCCGGCTCATGGGCGCGTCGTCTCCGATCCACACCGTGATCCTCGGCTCGAACGAGCGGGCGCTCGAGGCGAGCCGGAGGCTCTTCGAACTCGGCTTCTTCGTCCCCGCGATCCGTCCGCCCTCGGTGGCGCTCGGCACGGCCCGGCTCCGCATCACCCTGACCGCCATGCATGAAAGGGAACATCTTGAAGCGCTCCTCGAAGCCCTCCGGAGAATCTGAGGCCTGGCGCGCCCGGGACCGGAAGGTGCTCTGGCACCCCTTCACCCAGCAGAAGCTGTGGATGGACGAGGACTTTCCCGTGATCGTGGGCGGGAAGGGCTCCCTGCTGGTGGACGCGGACGGCCGGCGCTACCTCGACGGCGTCTCGAGCCTCTGGTGCAACATCCATGGCCACGCCCGGCGCGAGATCAACGCCGCGATGAAAAAGCAGCTCGACCGCATCTCCCATGCGACCTTCCTCGGCCTCAGCAATCCGCCGGCGATCGAGCTGGGAGAGAAGCTGGTGGAGATCGCGCCGAAGGGGCTGACGCGGGTCTTCTACTCGGACAACGGCTCGACCGCCGTCGAGGTCGCGCTCAAGATGGCCTTCCAGTACTGGCGGCAGAACGGGCGGCCCGACCGCACCAAGTTCGTCACGCTCGACTCGGGATACCACGGCGACACGGTGGGCGCGGTCAGCGTGGGCGGCATCGAGCTCTTTCACGGGGTCTTCAAGCCGCTGCTTTTCCGCAACCTCCGCGCCCCGGCGACCTACGCGTACCGCTGCGAGCGGGCGAAGAATCTCGATGAATGCGGCCGCCACTGCCTGGAGGACATCGAGGCGATCCTGAAGACCCATTCCCGGGAGATCGCCGCGCTGGTGATCGAGCCGCTCATCCAGGGGGCCGGCGGGATGATCACCCAGCCGCCCGGATTTCTGAAATCGCTCCGGCGCCTCTGCGACAAGTACGACACCTTCCTGATCGCCGACGAGGTGATGACGGGCTTCGGCCGGACGGGCCGCCTGTTCGCCTGCGAGTTCGAGGAGGTGACCCCGGATTTCATGGCGATCTCCAAGGGGCTCACCGGCGGCTACCTCCCCCTGGCCGCCACCCTGACGACCGAGAAGGTCTACTCCGGGTTCCTGGGGGACGTCAAGGACCGCCGCAGCTTCTTCCACGGCCACACCTACACGGGGAATCCGCTGGCCTGCGCGACGGCGCTGGCCGCGATCGGGATCTTCGACCGCGACCGGACCCTGGAGAAGACGCGGAGGAAGATCCATCTCCTGGGCAACCTGCTGCAGGATTTCTATTCGATCGACGAGGTGGGGGACATCCGGACCTGCGGGCTGATCGCGGGGATCGAGCTGGTGAAGGATCCGGCGACGAAGGAGCCCTTTCCCGCCGAGCTGCGCGTGGGCCACCGGGTGACGCTCGAGGCGCGCCGCCGCGGGGTGATCGTGCGGCCGCTGGGGGACATCCTGGTGCTCATGCCGCCGCTGGCGATCACGGAGGCGGAGCTCGGGAGGCTGGTCTCGGTCCTGACGGAATCTACGAAGGCGGCGCTCTCGTCGCTCACTTCTTGACGGACATCGCGGCGCGGAGGAACCCCTCGCGGAAGACCCGCTCCGCCTCGTCGACGCGCCCGTTCATCTCGCGCGCCGTGGCGAGGTAGAGCTTCGCCAGGTCGTCGCGGCCCTCGCAGAAGAAGAACAGCGCGGCCTTCACGTAGCTCAGCGCCTCTTCGGCCGGAAGCGAGCGGCCCAGCGTCCATCCGACCAGCAGGTCCGCGTGGAGCTTGTCCAGGGGGGCTTCCGCCGTGCCGTCGCCCGTCTCGAGCACGATTCGGTCCGCCTGGATGCGGGAGACTTTGCCGTTCAGGCGCTTCCCGTCGGCGAGCAGGATGGAGACCTCCTGTCCCGAGCGGCCGCGGAGCGACTTGAGGAAGGCCTCCCAGAAGGACGAGGCACGCCAGCGTCCCCGCCCGTGCCCGTTTCGCCCTCGTCATGGTCCGCCTCCCCGGCGTCGCCTGCGTCTGCGTCGGACGCCGCGGGGGGATGCGCAACGGCCGTACCGTCGCCGATCGCCCGATCCGTCACGGCCGGGCGCCGGCACGGAAGTGCCGCTCGGAGAAGCGGTTCAAGTCGCGGCCGGCGGATGACCCGGACCGGGGAGGCGACCCCGCGAGGACATCCCCTGCACCCGATGGGCAGGCGATGTACATGCGCCCCGTCCACACGGCGGAGGCCGCTCGCCCCTCTCGCCTTCCCGGGGCGCCGGCGTCAGCGACGGCGGCGGCGCGGAAGAAGGATGGGCTGCGCCCCAAGCCGGTGGATCCGAAAAAGCCCGAGCAGCCCGCGCCCGGCCCGGTTGAAATCGGCGCGCCAAGGCCCGCAATTCAAACCGCAATGCCAGGGAGCCATGCC
>JACQFK010000128.1 GCA_016200125.1 Planctomycetota bacterium | reverse complement strand
TCGCGGATCCGCCGCGTCTCGCGGCCCGTGAGCGTGGACCAGACCCGGACCGTCCCGTCGAGGCCCGCCGACGCGACGCTGCGGCCGTCGGGCGAGAAGGCGACGCCGAGGACGTTGCCCTCGTGGCCGCGCAGGCGGGCGACCTCCTTGCCGGTCGCCGTCTCCCAGACCATCACGGACTCGTCGGCGCCCGCGGAAGCGACGTTCGTCCCGTCCGCCGAGAAGGCCACGGCCCAGACGTGCTCGTCGTGGCCGTAGAAGCTGGTCCCCTCGTTCAGGTTGGCGGCGTTCCAGAGCCGCACCGTCTTGTCCTGCCCCGTGGAGGCGACGCGCTTGCCGTCGGGCGAGAAGGCGACCGAGTACATGCGGCCGCGGTGGCCCTCGACCGTCGACAGCCGCTTTCCGGTGGCGGCGTCCCAGAGGCGCATCGTGCCGTCGTGCCCACAGGAGACCAGCGTCTTCCCGTCGGGGGCGAAGGCGATGGAGGTGACCGTGTCGTCGTGGCGGAGCCGGAGGGTGCCGATCCTCATCATCGCGCCGCGCGGGAGGAGATCGCCTTCGACGTCGACGGGATCCTGAAGAGCGGCCAGCGACAGGAGGCTGATGATGCAAAGCACGGTACAGCTATGGTACACGGAGGAATTGAGTTATTGAGCCATTGGGGAATTGAAAGACAGTCCGCGGGAATACAATTGGAATCTCCCTGCGCTGCGACGCTCGGAGGCGGCGCAGGGAGGGATGTGCGGACGGAATTGCGCAGGGGCATGGACGTTGGGTTGTCGCCGACCATCCGTCAATGGCCCGATGGCACGATAGCCCGATCTACTCCACGTAGCTGACGACGATCTCCGTGGCGCCCTGGGCGGCGATGTCGTACTCGCCGATCTTCGCGGGGATGAGGAAGCTGTCGCCCTTCTTGAAGGGCTGGGAGGACTTCTTCTTCTCGCCGAAGAGGTACTTGCCCTTGCCGGCGACGATCGTGTGCACCACGCTGCGCGCCGCGTTCGCCTTCTCGGTGATCCGCTGGCGGCCGAGCTCGATGGTCTCCATCACGAACTTCTCGCACTTGATGAGCAGCTTGCGCCGGTAGGCGTAGCCGGGGATCCGCGCCGCCTTGTACTTCGAGACGCCCATCGAGTAGAAGTCGGTGACGTTCATCGCCTTCTCGACGTGCAGCGGGCGCGGCTTGCGGTCGGACCCGACGCGCCCCCAGTCGCTCAGGCGGTAGGTCGTGTCGGAGTTCTGCTGGACCTCGAGAAAGACCACGCCGCCGTAGGCCGAGTGGATCGTGCCGGGCGGGATGAAGATGACGTCCTGCTCCTTCACGTCCATGACGTTCAGGCACTGCTCGATGGTGCCGGCCTGCAGGTGCTGCTTGAACTCGGCCACCGTGGTGCCGGGCAGCACGCCGCGGATGACCCGCGCGTCCTTGGGCGCGTGGAGGATGTACCAGGCCTCCATCTTGCCCACGCCCTCGGCCTCGTAGCGCTGGGCGTAGTCGTCGGTCGGATGCACCTGGAGCGAGAGCCGGTCGTGGCAGCAGAGGAACTTGATGAGCAGCGGGTAGCGCTTGAAGCGCATCGCGTGCTCGTCGCCCAGGATCTCCTTGCGGTGGAGTTCGAGGAGCTTGTCGAGGCCCCATCCCTTGTAGGGGCCGTTCATGACGACGCTGACGCTCTTGTCGCGCTGCGAGATTTCCCAGGACTCGCCGGTCTTCCGGGTCGCGCCCTTCTTCCCCATCACCTTGGCGAGCTCGGGTCCGCCCCAGATCTTGTCCTTGTAGATTTCCTTGAAGCGCAGGGGATAAACCGGCGGGGGACGCTCGGGCATGGCACGGATTCTAGGGGCGTGACGGGTGACTGTCAACAAATCACGTCCGCGCGCGCCGTTGAAGCGGCCCGCCGCGCGCGTTAGAGTGGGGTCGTGGAAGACGACTTCACGTCGGGGCCCTGGACCGGGTTCTACACTTACGCGAACAGCCGCCGCGAGCGCATGGACCTTGCGCTCGCGTTCAGGCAGGGCGTGGTGACCGGCAGCGGCAGCGATCCAGTCGGCTTTTTCACGATCGACGGCCGCTACGACCCCGAGTCGAACGAGATCCACTGGACGAAGACCTACCCGGGAAGCCACGACGTCTTCTACAAGGGCTGCCGCGACAGCCGGGGCATCTGGGGGACCTGGCAGCTCCGGATCTTCGGCAGCGGCGGCTTCCACATTTGGCCGAAGGGCCAGGGCGAAGGGCTGACGGAGCACGCCAAGGCGGAAACCGAGCAGCCCGTCGATGCGGTGGCCCCCGCCGAACAGGCCCGGCGGCTCTGAGGCGCATTCCTTCTTGACAGGGTCCCCCTCCCCGCTACAATCATGAGCCTCATGAAGACCTTCGCTGCCCGGTACTCCTGGTACTGGTATTCCCGCTGAGGCGGGTCTGCAGCGAGACTTCCCCAAGAGATTCGCGAGAACCCGCCCCCAACCCGGGCGGGTTTTTTTGTTGTCCCTGAGGCGGCCCGACGAGCCATGACGACGATCAAGATGGAGCTGAAGCCGACCGTGCGCGAGATCCCCGCGGATCTCGAGACGCCGGTCTCCGCCTTCCTCAAGCTCAAGGGCCACGGCGCCCGCTTCCTCCTCGAGTCCGTCGAGATGGGCGAGAACCTCGGCCGCTACTCCTTCATCGGCCTCGACTACCTGCGCAACATCAAGGTCCTCCCCGAGCACGTGATCGTGGAGGAGCGGGGCAAGTCGGAGGTCGTGCCGATCGGGAACCGCAACCCCCTCGAGATCCTGCGTACCCTGATGGCTCCGCTCGCCCTCAAGCACGACTCGCTCCCCGGCCTCGTCGGCGGCGCCGTCGGCTACATCGGCTACGACTTCGTCCGCTTCATCGAGCGGCTCCCCTCGCGGCTCCCTGATCCGCTCGGCCTCCCGCTCTGCAACTTCTACCTGGCCTCGACGATGGTCATCTTCGACCACGTGAAGCACAAGATGCTCCTCGTGAGCGTCGCGGCCGAGGATCCGGCGGCGAAGCTCGACGAGGTCTGCCGGCTGCTCCGCCAGCCGCTCGGCGCCGAGTGGACCGCGCCCCGCGCCTCGCAGAAGAAGGCCCAGTTCGTCCACGAGTTCCCCGAGGCGGACTACAAGGCCGCCGTGCTCAAGGCCAAGGAGTACATCTCGATCGGCGACATCTTCCAGGTCGTCCTCTCCCAGCGCGCCTCGGGGGAGATCCACGTCGACCCCTTCCAGGTCTACCGCGCGCTGCGGATCCTGAACCCCTCGCCCTACATGTTCTTCCTCGACTTCGGCGAGTACCAGCTGGTGGGCTCGTCGCCCGAGATCCACGCGAAGCTCTCCGGCCGCCAGGCGGTGATCCGCCCCATCGCCGGCACGCGGCGCCGCGGGAAGTCCCCCGAGGAGGACGCCGCGCTCGAGAAGGAGCTGCTCGCCGACGAGAAGGAGCGCGCCGAGCACCTGATGCTGATCGACCTCGCCCGCAACGACGTCGGCCGCTGCGCCGACTACGGCTCCGTCCACTGCACCGACCTCTACACGATCGAAAAGTACTCGCACGTGATGCACATCGTCTCGGAGGTCGTCGGGAAGCTCTCCGCCGGGCAGGACCAGTTCGACCTGCTCTCGAAGAGCTTCCCCGCCGGCACGCTCACGGGGGCGCCGAAGATCCGCGCGATGGAGATCATCGAGGAGCTCGAAAAATCGCGCCGCGGCCCCTACGGCGGGACGGTCGGCTACTTCTCGCTCACCGGCGACATGGACACCTGCATCACGATCCG
>JACQFK010000127.1 GCA_016200125.1 Planctomycetota bacterium | reverse complement strand
CGTCTTCACCGCGCCCGCCGACGCGAGCGGCGAGCCGGTCAAGTACGTCTCGAGCATCGAAAGTCCCGTGACCTGCATCGCCGCCGCGGCGCGCACGATCTTCGCGGGCACCGAGAACGGGTCCATCGTCTGCTGGAAGGCGGACGCGCCCGACCAGCCCGTGGTGCTCGTGCGGAAGCGGGAGCCGATCGTGAACCTGCGGCTCGCCCGCATCTGCGCGATCCCCCACCTGATCTACAGCGCGCGCGACCTTTCGGTCCGCGCCCGCGTCATCGGCCAGAACCTGGAGACCTCCTACGAGTCGGACGGCGCCCCCATCGGCATCCTGGACGCGGCGAGCGACCTCATCTGCGCCTCGGACGGCGACGGCCGCCGCCTCCTGCTCTGGAAATCCACCGCCCCCACGCGGCCCGCGCGGGCGGTCGACATCTGGAAGCACTCCGACAAGCCGGTGCTCGACCTCTGGATGCGGAAGACCCTCGCCAAGGGCGCCTGACCGCAATTGACAAATGCGGCGTTGAAAGACTGAATGGAGCATGCGGGACCGGAGGGCGCCCCGGAGGCGCTCCGCCCCCCCGCCCCTGAACTATGGCCAGCACCCGCGTCCGGAAAGCCCCCGCCGCCGAGGTCGACCGCAAGGCCGCCCGCGTGGCCGAGGAGAATTTCTTCGAGCGCCTCTCCGCGAACATGAACGCGACGGCGGGGCTCTTCGACCCGCTGACGAACCGCACCTACGACGCCTCGCCCCGAAACCGTGTCACAAAGGCCCTCGACGAGAGGTCTAGTGAGGTGAAAACGCTGATCAAGCGCTTCGCGGAGCGCGACCTTCTCCGCGCCTACGAGGAGATGCCGAAGAACGAGACCGTGGTGTACGAAATCGTGCACAAGGAGCTGCTCGGCCGCCCGTCCGTAAGGGTGGTGGTGGCGGGGGCCGCCTTCAGCCCCGTCGAGGAGCTGGTCCGCTCGGGCGCGTCGCGCGGCCGGATCCCCGCCTCGGAGCTCGTCCGGGTGAAGGACCAGATCGTGCGCAGCGAGCACGTCTTCTACTACGTGGACGCCTTCGCGACGAGCTCCTGGGACGACGACGCCCGGCGCGCGCTGGTGGGCAACAACTACCTGATCGCGCTGTCGGACGTGAACCAGGGGGCCTGGCGGACCTACTACGCGCCCGACCCCCGCTGGCGGGCCGCGGCGCGCATCTTCGACCTCTCGAGCGAGGACGAGAAGGTGGAGGCGGTGCGGCGCTGGGTCTCGCGCCACACCTTCGAGCTGCTGATGGACGAACTCACGGAGGACACCGTTTTCGACGCGCTGGGCTACGCGATCCCGATCATCCGCGAGGCCTTCGAGCAGATCGCCGCGGAGGACCGGTACGTCCGGTTCGACACGACCGCGCGGCCCTACCGTCTGACCCGGGTGTACGGATAGCGCATGCTGGAAAAGATCCGGAAAATGCTGGGCGTGAAGGACCTCCCCGAGGAGGTGACGCCGCTCTACCGCGGCGCGCGCAACGAGCGCGAGGCCCTGGTGCTCCTCAAGGAGGCGCGCCGGAGGGACGAGTCCCGCCGCCGCCGCGCCATGGCCGATCTCGAGGAGCTCGACCGCGCCGAGGAGGAGCTGCTCGAGGAGGGCAAGAGCGACATCTCGGACGCGCGCAAGCTCATGCTGGCCCGGCGGATCAAGGAGATCCGCTGGAAGATGCAGGAGCTCAACAACCGCATCGAGAACATCTACAACAAGCGCCTCAAGGTGCTCAACGAGCACGTCGCGTCGCTCGAGACCATCCTCGAGCTCACCAGCGAGGCCCTGCCCGACAAGAAGACCATGGAGGACATGGCGATCAAGGCCAAGCAGCTCCTGGAGGACCTGGAGAAGACCAAGGAGCTCGCCGAGGGCATCGCCCTGGCCCCCGAGACGGCCCAGCCCGACGACGAGGAGAAGGAGATCCTCCGGGAGATGGAGCGCCCCGCGCCGGAGGAACCCGTCCGCGAGCGGATCCCCGAAAAGAAGGAGGAGCTCCGCCCCGTCAAGGAGAAGGAGAAGAAGGCCGAGGCCCCGGTCCGCGAGAAGGAGCCTCCCGAGATCATGTTCGAGGAATGACATGTCGATCCTGGGCCAGATTTTCACCAAGGGGAAGAAGGGGCTGACGGACTTCGGGCTCGAGGAGATCCGGGTGGAGGAGAAGCGCCTGGAGATCCGCGAGAACCAGCACCTCCGCCAGATCGACAAGTACGACAAGCTCCGCGAGGAGGTCTTCCACCAGGGCGCGAAGAACAAGTCCCCCGCCCGGCGCCGCATCTACGCCCGCCGCTTCGGCGACTACTCCCAGCGCATCAGCATGATCGAGCGCGAGCTCTCCCGCGTCGTGAAGGAGCTCATGACCCTCACCCGCGTGCGCGGCATCCTCGAGCGCCAGCGCCAGATCCCGGCCTCCCAGAACATCCTCCAGCGCCTCAAGGAGGAGGACCTGATGAAGCTGACCACCCTCCTCGAGGACGACAAGATCAGCGAGGAGGTCTACAGCCAGAAGCTCGACCTGCTCCTCGGCGTGGTGAACGACCCCGCCTACGACAGCCAGGACATCGGCAACGAGGGCCTCGAAGTCCTCAAGACCTGGGAGCAGATGGACGAGGGCGAGCTGGAGTTCGGCGAGGGCCTCAAGGAGGCCACCGACCGCGAGAAGGCGGGCGGACAGAAAGAAGGCAAAGAGAAGGAAAAGCAAGCGGAGGCGGGCGAAGCCGAGCCTGCATGAAGAGCGAAAACCGAAAATCGAAAACCGAAAATCGAATGGAGTTCCCCCCCCTCCCCCTGCGGGGGAAAGGCCGGATTTCGGGGTTGCGGACGAGGCGCTGAAGATGGGACTGATGGACTATCTGGGACTGAAGAAGAAGGAGCTCTCCCTCGAGCAGGTGAAGCGCGAGGAGATCAAGCTCGGCATCCGCGAGACCCAGACGCTCGCCAAGCTCGAAAAGCTGGAGAAGGAGCGCGAGGACATCTTCGCCAAGGGGCTCAAGATCAAGTCGCCGCCCCGCCGGCGCCAGCTCGCGCGCCTCTACGAGCTCAAGTCCTCCGGCGTGAAGACCATGGAGCGCGAGCTCAGCGTGCTCTCCAAGGAGATCACGACGATCTCCGCCCTCAAGCTCGCCCTCGAGCGGCGCCAGACCTCCAAGGACGGCGTCTCCCGCATCCTCGAGCGCGTCGACGAGGCGAAGCTCATGACCTACCTCGAGGACGACAAGATCTCCCAGGAGATGTACCTGGAGAAGCTCAACGGCGTGCTCTCCACGGTCACCGAGGGCGCCAACCAGATCACCGAGGACCTCGGCAAGGAGGGCTCGGAGGTCATGGACGTCTGGCAGAAGATGGACGAGGGCGAGATCGAGAACTTCTCCGACGGCCTCAAGATGGCCGACAAGGCGGTGCGCGAGAAGGAGAAGCGCGACTCGGAGATGGAAGCAGAGTAGCGATGGAAGTCGACGTCCAGGCCCCCCTGAAGCAGGCGCTGGCGAAGGCGAAGACCTTCGCCGAGGCCAAGGACTGGGCCAAGGCCGCCTCCGCGTACGAGAAGGCGGCCACGCTCATGTCGACCTGGGCCGAGCAGGCCCACGGGCGCGAGGCCGAGGAGCGCCGCAAGAAGATGGCGATCGAGTACCGCGCCATCGCCCAGCGGCTCCGCTCGGGCGAGGTCTATTCCGACCCGCCCGCCCGCTCCTCCGAATCCACCTCCGACAAGGAGCCGGCCTCGAAGGTCGGCGCCGGGGGCGAGATCAAGTCCATCGTCTCCAACCTCTCCCACGCGTCGAAGATCACCTGGGAGGACATCGGCGGCCTCGACGAGACCAAGAACGAAATCAAGTTCGCGCTGGGCATGACCCTTGCCCAGCACCCGGCCGGCGTCAAGATCGCCGCCTGGACCCGCATCCTCTTCTACGGGCCGCCGGGCACCGGCAAGACCCTGCTCGCCGCCGCCACCTCGAACGCCGTGAAGTCCACCGAGGGCGTCCCGAGCGTCTTCTACAACGTCAAGGTCTCGTCCATCCTGTCCAAGTACTTCGGCGAAAGCTGCTCTGCGGGAGCCGCAACGAGGGCGACACGGGCACCGAGCGGCGGATCCTCTCGACGATCCTGTCGGAGCTCGACGGGCTCGCCGAGAAGGGACGCGACGACATCTACGTCCTCACGATCGCCGCGACGAACCGGCCCTGGGACCTCGACAGCGCCGTGCTCTCGCGCTTCGAGAAGAAGATCCTGATCCCGCTGCCCGACGAATCGACCCGCGAGCGCATCCTAAGGATCCACCTCGAGAAGAAGGGCTTCCCCACCGAGGTCGGCTTCGGCGAGCTCGCGAAGATGACCGAGGGCTACAGCGGCCGCGAGATCGAGCGCTTCTGCAAGGAGGTCACCACCGGCATGGTCGAGGAGGTCAACCGCGACATCCCGGCCCTGGTCGACCAGGGGCTCGACACGGTGAAGAAGTACCGGATCAAGGTGCGGCCGCTGACGCGGCAGGACTTCGACGCCGCGGCGCGGATCATCCATCCGCAGACGACGCCCGAGGAGATGCAGAAGTACTACAATTGGAAAGAGAGCGCGGAGGAAGATTAGGAGATGGGCATGTTCAAGTCCAAGGAGGAGAAGCGGATCGAGCGGGACATCGAGGTCCGCAAGGGCGTCAATTCGCTCAAGCGGAACATCCGCGACCTCGCCAAGCACGAGTCCTCCTACATCCTCAAGGCGAAGAAGGCCAGGCGGATCGGCGACTCGTCCCAGTACGACTTCCTCAAGCGCCAGCTGAAGAAGACCGCCGCTCAGAAGCGGATGCGCGAGCGCCAGCTGCTCTCGATCGAGACCGCCGTCCAGATCAAGAACCAGGCGGAGAGCGACGCCGACTTCGCCAAGTCCATGGGCTCCGTCGCCAAGGCGGTGAGCGAGGTCTACGGCTCGGTCGACTTCGCCAAGACCCAGAAGAACTTCGAGAAGGCCATGATGCAGGCCGAGACGCTCCAACAGCAGATGGAGATCTTCCTCGAGATGACCCAGGAGCACGTCATGTCCGGCGAGGTCGAAGGCGAGGACCAGGTGGTCAGCGACGCCGAGATCGACAAGATGCTCGACGAGGAGGTCGTCCACGAGGAGGGCGACGGATCGCTCGACAAGGACATCGAAAAGGGGCTCAAGGACATCCAGGACGAGCTGGACCGGGAGCGCTAACCGGTGGCCGATCCCGCGCCCAAAAAGCCCGCCGGTCCGATGAAGTACCTCCTCGTCGGCTGCGGCGTCCTGACGGCGGTCTTCCTGCTGGGCATGGGCGGCTGCGGCGCGATCTTCTACGGCATCTACCGGGGATCGGACTCCACCGCCGAGATCGGGGCGGCCTATCTCAGGAGCGCGCCCGCCGTACAGGAGGCCTTCGGCGACGCCACGATCCGGCGGAAATGGTGGGGGTGGAACATCCAGGTCGTCAACGACGGCGGAAATGCCCAGTTCAGCTACTCCATCCTGGGATCTAAGGAGCCCCGGGAGAGGGCTGCGGTCGTCTGGCTGGTCCGCAGCGGCGGAAAGTGGTCCGCCCTGGGCGCGCGGGTCGACGCGAAGGACGGCCGATCCCTGACGATCGGGAACCCGCCCGCGGAACAGCAGCGCGTCAAGTGGGACGACTGATGCCCAAACCCTTCCTCCTGGAGTCCTTCGAGAAGCACAAGGCCAAGGGCATCGCCCGCTTCCGCATGGGCGAGCTCGAGGAGGCCAAGTACCATTTCCTCAAGGCCGCCGAGTACCTGCTCCAGCTGGCGAAAGAGAGCGAGCCGAAGCTGCGCGCCGCGCGTATGAAGCAGGCCCAGGAGCTCGTCACGCTCGCGAAGACCGTGAAGGAGCGCAAGCAGAAGGTCCGCGAGCAGGCGGCCGCGGTCAAGGCCGGGGCGCCCGCGTCGGAAGAGGACCAGCAGGGCATCCCGAAGGACTGGACCCTCTCCGAGAAGCCGAAGATCCGCTTCGACGACATCGCCGGCCTCGAGGACGTGAAGGAGCAGATCCGCATCAAGATGATCTTCCCCTTCACCTTCCCCGAGAAGGCGAAGAAGTACAAGGTGAAGACCGGCGGCGGGATCCTGCTCTACGGGCCTCCGGGGACCGGCAAGACCATGATCGCCAAGGCGGTCGCCGGCGAGCTCGACGCCACCTTCTTCGCCATCGCGCCCGCCGAGATCCTCAACAAGTGGGTCGGCGAGAGCGAGAAGAACATCCGCAAGCTGTTCGAGACCGCCCGCAATTGCGCCAAGGCCGTCGTGTTCATCGACGAGGTGGAGTCCCTGATCCCCAAGCGGCGCGATGCGGAGGCCGGCAGCGTCATGGCCCGCGTCGTCCCCCAGATCCTGGCCGAACTCGACGGCTTCGAGGCGCGCGAAGGGCAGAACGTGATGTTCATGGGCGCCACCATCGAGCCCTGGAGCATCGACTACGCGATGCTCCGCCCCGGCCGGCTCGACGAGAAAGTCTTCGTCGGCCTCCCCGACCGGGCGGCGCGGAAGAAGATCCTCGAGCTCAACCTGAAGGACATCCCGCTCTGCGAGGACGTCGACATGGACGCGCTCGCGGACCGCCTGGAGGGCTACAGCGGCGCCGACATCGCCTATCTCTGCCGCAAGGTCGCCGAGCAGACCTTCCTCGAGTCGGTCGAGCTCGCGACGGAGCGCCCGGTCGCGGACGCGGACTTCCAGCGGGTCCTCAAGACGCTGCGGCCCTCGGTGACCCCGGCGGACCTCATCAGGTTCAGGAGCTTCAAAGGGGGATGATGAGGACGAACAGCGAATTGCGAATCGCGAATCGCGACAGGGTCGACCCCCCGTGAGGAAGGCCCTGCCGTTCGTCCTGGTGCTCCTTGCCTTCGGGGTCGTGCTCCTCGTCCTGAATCTCCGCGAGTCGGACGACTACGAGTTCGGCAGCCTCGTGCCGCCGGGAAAGGCGAGCAACGTCGGCGCCGACGACTTCGCGTTCGGCCGGGTCTTCCCCGACCTCCAGTTCATCCACGCCTGCGCCGGCTGCGGCGAGTGCGTGCATCCCTTCGAGATCGTCGAAAGCCGGCGCGTGATGTCGATCCACGACCACGACGGCTGGTACAAGCTCTTCTGGGCCGCGGACGAGGAGTACTACTACTCGGACCCCATCCACATGCTCGCGGACTGGGGGCGGAACCGCACGGCCGAGTCGCCGCGCGGAACCTGGACGATCCGCCTGCGGTCCGGCCTGGCCACCCACCGGACGGCGCCCGCCCACGAGTGCGGCCAGATCCCGCGGGAGATCGCGGCGACCTACGAGCTCGTCTCGAGCGACGATCCGCTGGAGGACTCCTATCACTCCGGCGACGGTCCGATGAAGCTCCTCCGCACGTTCTCGTGGCTCACGACCAATCCCGGGAAGCCGATGAGCCTGGGATGGCGGCTCGTCGGCCTCCCCCAGGTGGACGCCGCCGCCTGTCCCTGCGCGAAGCCCTAGCCCCTCCGTCGGACTACTTCGTCACGAGCTGCCGCCGCAGCCGCTCCTTCAGCGATTCCGGAACCGCCCCCGTTTCGACGGCGAAAACGACGAACTGCATCGTGCGCCTGAAGACCCGCAGGTCCGGGTCCCCCGCCTTCTCGAGCGCGGCGAGCAGTTCCTGCGCCCGGCCGGCGCGGAACACGATCAGCGCGATCCGGACGCCGTTCTCCTGTTCGAAGAGGAGCACCTGGTGCGGCAGGGCGGGGAAGCCCCGCTGGTACGGCGCGACCTGCTCGTCGTCCTCGAGGGAGCGACGCGTCCATCCCTCCTTCGCGAACGACTCCGGAAGCGTCAGCGGCAATCCCGCCATCGCAACCCTCGCGCTGGTGATGAACGCCAGCACGTTCCCGCCGGGCTGCAGGTTCTCCCGCCATTCGACCCAGCGCTGGAAGGCCGGCCCGTCGTCGAGAAGCGGGTTCATGGCCAGGTCCGCCCGCTTCACCACGGCCGCATGCGCGGCGCGCGACATCTCGCCCTCCCCCGCGATGTAGCCATCCAGCCAGTCGTAGATGTACTGCCTGAGGACGCCGGACGCGGCCTCCTTCGTGAGCCGCTCCACAGCGACCGCCTTCGCCAGCGACTCTGCGGCGGGCCCGAGATACGTCTTCTCGTAGAAGGCGCCGGCGCGCTCGCGGTATCCCGGGTTGAGTTCGAGGAAGCGGTTCGGCTTCTTCTCGTCCTGCGGGGCCGCGACCGCAGAGCCGACGAACAGACATGCGATGAAGGTTCTCATGCCCTTGTGACGCCGGAGGGCGGGGGAGTGTTCCCCTCCGGATGCCGTTTTCTTCGAGCAATCTCTCGGGGGAGAAGTAGGATAGAAAAGGCTGCCAGGAGGGCCACGATGGGCGACATGGAAGCGGCGCGGGCGAAGCTCGGACTGAACGCGGCGCAGTTCAAGGAACTGCGCGCCTTCCTCGACGGGAAGACCTTCGGCCTGAAGATCGTCTGCGACCACAGCCACGCGCGCACCGAGGAGTGGGCCGGCCGCATGGGCGTCGACATGGAGGCCCTCGTCGACGCGCTCAAGTCCCTCGGCGGCGCCTGCGACTGCAAGGTCGTCGCGCAGGTGACCCCGGACAAGCTGGGCTGGTAGGGTCGGGACCGCTTCGATGGATCCGATGTCCGAGCAGGAGGTCCAGGACTTCCTCCGCCAGGCCAACTGGTTCATGCGCGGGCAGATGGACGAGAACCGGAAGGCCTTCCAGCTCGACAGCTATCACCGCTTCGACTGGGACCAGTGGCGGGGCGAGCTGGTCTTCTCCAGCGGAGGCACCCCCAAGGTCGTCGCCCGGATCCAGCTCGTCGGATCCCATTCGACGAAGTCGGGGGCCTGGGTCTGGGCCTGGGCGAATCCCGGCACTCTCGCGCCCGTCCGCCAGGCGGTGCTCCGGGCCAAGGAGTTCGGCACCGAGCGCGGCATCATCCGGCTGATGCAGCCCCGCTGGGCGGCGAAGGACTCCGACGCCTGGGAGATGACCGCCGTGACCGCCAAGCTGACCGAGGCGAAGGGCGCCTATCGCTGCCCCAGCCAGGACGGATTCACCTACATGGTCTTCACGGACATCCGGGCCGTCTCCGACCGCAAGCGCATCTTCGGCGCCCAGACCTGCTCCCACGTCCTGGAAGAACAGCAGCCCATCCTCCTGGTTTCCCGCGAGCTGGACGGGGAGGTCCTGGCCGTCTGCGGCGGGGAGAACGACAACGCGGCGACGACGCGGGTCCTGACGCTCGACCGGCTGCTCGACCTCGATTCCACCCTGTCCCCGCTGGCGGACATGCCGGACGGCTGGGTGGCCCTGCGCGAATCGCCGGAGCACGACTGGGTCCGCTCCAAGGCCGAGTAGCCCCGCCCCCCGATTCGCTTCAACCGGCGCGGCCCCGGCGACGTCTGATATAGTGATGGCAGTCATGCGGAGCGTCCTCGCCTTCCTCCTGCTCTCGGGCCTCGCCTTCGGCGACCTGTCCTCCCTAGCCTTGGCGGAGGAGGACATCGTCCACCTCCGCAACGGCGGGAAGATCGAGGGCAAGGTCAGCGACAAGGGCGACCGGCTCGAGGTCGAGACCGCCAACGGCAAGGTCAGCGTCGAGAAGGACCTCGTCGAGCGCATCGAGAAGAAGGACTTCACGCTCCCCAAGGGGATGATGGCGAAGAAGCCGGCGAAGCTCGGCGCGCCCTACGCCCACCCCTTCTACGCCTTCAAGCTCTACCTGCCGCCCAAGTGGGCCTACGGCAAGTCCTCCGGCCAGGCGGCCGCCAGCTTCTGGGGCCCCAAGGACCAGCTCTACCAGCCCCGCATGGACCTCTTCTACCAGGTGAGCAAAAAGGAGCTCGTCGACTTCGTCACCGCCTACAAGGACGCCTTCCGCAAGGGCGTCAAGGACGTCCAGTTCGTCTACGAGGAGGCCTCGGCGATCCGCGACAAGCAGGGCTACCAGTTCAGCGTGACCTTCACCGACGGCGACCTCCCCGTGGTCCAGCAGGCGCTCTTCACGTTCATCTCCGACGGCGACCGCAAGTACGTGCTCGGCTTCAACACCAGCCAGGCCTGGTTCGAGCGCTACTACCCGATCGTCGACGCCTCGATGCGCTCCTTCCGCATCTTCCCGGCGTCCACGCTGACGGCGGAGGACCGCAAGCGCTTCCTCCTGCGCTACCAGAGCGGCGAGCAGTACTACCGGGAGGGCAAGCTGTCCGACGCGCTCGGCGATTTCCAGGCCGCCTCGCAGATCTGCCCCGAGTTCGCCGACCTGCACTCCACGATCGCGACGATCCACATGAAGCAGGCGCGCTTCCCCGACGCCGAGGCCGAATACAAGCGGGCGGTCGAGATCGACCCCGACGACTCGAACCACCACTACAACCTCGGCGTCTGCCTGCTCAAGCAGTCGAAGAGCGAGGGGGCGATCGACGCGCTCAAGAAGGCCGTCGTCCTCGACCCGGCCTTCGAGCCCGCGCTGACGAACCTGGGCGCGGCCTATCTCGGCAAGGACCAGAACGACCTCGCCCGCCAGACCCTGGAGAAGGCGGTGCAGGCCGACCCCGAAAGCGCCCCCGCCCACTACAACCTGGGGCTCTCCCTCGAGCGGCTGGACCGGAAAAAGGACGCCGAGCGCGAGTACAAGGAGGCCCTCTCGGCCGATCCGAAGCACGAGGACGCCAAGAAGGCGCTCGATCGGATCAAATCGAAAAAATGAGAAAATCGGACGTCGACAAGTACGCGGCCAAGAGGCCCTTCCAGCCCTTCGAAATCCGGCTCGTCGACGGGCAGCGCTTTCAATTCGACCGGATCGAGCAGTTCCT
>JACQFK010000126.1 GCA_016200125.1 Planctomycetota bacterium | reverse complement strand
CGAAGAGATGATCGAACGGGGCGAGACGCGGGTGAAGGCCCTTCACGTCGAATTCACGGCCTCGATCGAGAAGCACGCGGGCCACGCGCCCACCCACGGCGATGTGTGGTTCTCGGCGGGCGTCGGCGTCGTCCGGGCCCAACTGACGACCGACCTCGACTGCCACACGGCGCTGACCAAGGTTTACCAGCTCAAGCCCTAGGGTGCACCTGGCAGGCGCCCCCCTCGCACACCTTCCCGAACCAGCGGTATCGGTTGCGGGCCACCCACGCGTAGAGCGGCTTCGCCAGCCCCGACGGCAGAAGCTCGGCGCCCAGCGCGAGCGGCAGCGGCGCGAGGCGCATGATGCGGAACCAGCCCTCGTGTGCGCTGTAGACCGCCCCGCCCTCGACGACGTGCATGGCGCCCATGTAGGTTTTCGCGTCCATGCCCGGCAGGAGCGCGCGGGCCTCCTCCGACTGCAGGGCGAGGAACCTCATCGAACCCGCCGTGGGCCACTTCTCCAGCCGCTCCTTCGAGCCGAGACAGAGGACGCAGGTCGAGTCGTAGAGAATCGTGAGCAGGGCTCCCGCACGCGGCCAGAGCGACGGCCACCAGCGCGGGCCCTCCGATCTGCGGAAGCCCGCGACGATCTCGAGCGCGGCAAAGAGGAGGGCCGCGGCCGCCAGCGCCCAGGGCGACCAGGCGCCCCCCGCGGCCAGCAGCGCCACGGCCGCCGTCTCCCAGGGATTCCGCAGCCAGGCGCGGATCACCGGAAGAACTCCGCGAGCCTCGGGTCGTTCTCGGCCGAGAGCCGCTCCGACCGGATCGCCCCGGCCACGTCCAGCCCGAGGTCGCGCGCCTTGCGCAAGTCCTGAACCGCCATCGCCGCATCTCCGCCGGACCAGGCCAGCATGCCCCTGCAGAAGTAGGACGACGCATACTCGGGATTGTGTTCGACCGCCTGCGTGAAGAGACGGCGGGCTTCGGAGCTGTTCCCGCGCCGGCGCTCGAACTGCCCAAAGTTGTGCAGGGACTTGTAGTAGTACGGCGCGACCTCGATCGCCCGGCGGAACAGCGCCTCGACCTCCTTCGGGTCCCCCTCGGAGCGGAGCACGCAGATCGCGGTGTGATTGAGCGCATCCAGGTGCTGCGGCCGGAGCCGCAGGGTCGCGCGACCCTCCTCGGCCGCCCCCTGGAATCGCTCCATCGCGGAGAGGGTCAGCGACAGCTCGTAGTGGGCCCGCCACGAGAACGGATTCGTCTCGAGCGATTCGCGCAGCCGCGCCTGACGCTCTGCGGGCCGGGTCGTGTTCATGCCCGCGATGAACGCGGCGTCGGCCAAACCCAGCGCGCCGGCCCAGAGGGCGCCGAAGACGGCGACGAAGGCGGCCGCGGCCGGCACCGCGACCCGCCACTCCCGCGCGCGCCCCGCCTGCCTCCAGGGGCGGACCTCGCCCACGAGCTCGATCAAGCCCAGGAAACCCCAGAACAGGATCGTGGGGGAGGTCTTCAGGGTCAGCGTGTTGAAAAGGCCGGCTACGAGATAGGCGGCCGCGCCTCCCCCCAGCCCCGCGAGGACCGCCGCCCGATCGGCGTGCACCCAGCTCGATTGGGCGTCCTCGAGCTCCTTGAAGGCATCGGTCACTTACTGGTGCGTGTAGCGTAACTCCGACTCGCTGCGGAAGGGCGGATAGGCGGCGGCGAAGCCGCCGGCTCCCCAGCCCAGCAGCGGGCGGGCGGCGACCATCGTCCCGCCGCTCTTCCAGACGTCGCGCCGGAAGCCTGCGGTCTCCATCCTCCCGGGGGAGAGCTGCGCGCGGGCCTGGAAGCCCGCAAAGCATCCCCCCACCAGAAGGACGGCGGCGCCCGCGACCGCCGCGCCCCGATCCACGCGCTTCGCCCAGAGGGCCGCGCCCGCGATCAGAAGCCCCGCGACCGCGGCGAGCAGCCCGCCCCGCGACTCCGTCAGCAGCAGCAGCGCCCCCAGGTTCAACGCGGAGAAGCCCGACAACACGCGGCTCCAGGCCGGCCCCGTCCGGGTGAACGCGACCGTCACCGGGAGCAGCAGGGAGGCGACCGCGCCGGCGTAGTTCCGGTTCCCCTCGGTCGACACGGCCTGATGATGCGTCAGCGCCTGGACGATGCCGATGCCGGCGAAGACCAGACCCACGATGGGAATCAGCGGGAGCAGTTGGTCGACCGCCTCGCGACGCAGGACCCCCGCGCGAAGGCAGGAGAAGACCGACACGCCCGCGAAGAGAATCAGGATCGGCAGCGCGGCGTCCGCGATCGAGCGCGCGGCGATCAGGGAGAGAAGGTGGGCCCCCAGGAGCAGGAGCGCCGCCGTCCGCAGCGGCGCGGGACCGGGGGGCCGCTCCCCTCCCCTCGCGGCTTTCAGGAAGACGACGCCCAGGAGGACGGCCGAAAGCCCCAGCACCAGGGGCAGCCGGATCGCGTCGTATCCGCTGTCCGGCCAGTCGAAGAGGGGGCAGGCGAGCAGAAGGGCGACCGCAAGCAGGGGGACGCGGCGCATGATCAGACCGGGAGCCACACCTTCACGCGGGTCCCCTTCCCCTCCGTGCTCTCCATCGTGATCTCGCCCTCGTGGGCCTGGACGATCTTGCGGGCGATGGCCAGGCCCATGCCCACTCCCCTGGGCTTCGTGCTGAAGAAGGGGTCGAACACGCGGCCCAGGTTCTCCCGCGAGACGCCGCAGCCGTCGTCGGCGACCTCGACGAGCACGCCCTCGCGCCGCTCCGGCTCGGCGCCGCGGGCGGGCACGCAGCGGAACAGCACGTGGCCGATCTTCACGTTCTGGGCGCAGGCATCCAGCGCGTTGATCCCGAGGTTCAGGAAGACCTGCTTGAGCTTGTCGGGCGCGCCGCGGCAGACCATGGTGCGGGGGAGCTCCTTGCGGATCTCGACGTTGCGGTTGCCCCGGGCTTCGAGGAGCAGCACCGTCTCGTTCAGCACGTCCGCCAGGTCGCAGAGCCCCAGCTCGATCGGGCGATCGTTCGCATAGTCGAGGAACTCGCTGATGATCTCGTCGAGCCGGTCGCTCTCGCGGATGACGACGCCCAGGAGCTGCCGGTCGTCCTCGCGGGGCAGGTTGCTGGTCTGCAGCTCCTGGGCGGCGCCGCGGATGGATGCGAGCGGATTCCGGATTTCGTGCGCCATGCCGGCGCTCATCTCGAGGAGCGCCTTGAATCGCTCGGCGCGCCGGGTCATCACCTCCATCTGAGTGCGCAGGGACAGGTCGTTGAAGATCGCGACGACGCCGCGCAGGGGGCCGGACTCGCCGTCGCCGACGCCGGTGACCGCGACGCGCACGGGGCTGCCGTGGAGCACGAACTCCTGCGAGATCCGTTCTCCTCCCCGCATGGCCTGCCGGAGGAAATCGGAGATGTCGCGCGGGAGGGTGTCGTCGATCTGCCGCCCGCGGAGGTCTTCGCCCTCCCGGAGCCCCAGGAGCTTCGCGGCGGGCGCGTTGATGAACTGGACGCCGCCGAAGCGGTCGGCCGCCAGGACGCCGCCGGCCATGTTCTGCAGAATCTCCTCGTTGAGGATGCGGACGCGGCTCACCTCCGCGGTCAGCCGGCCCGCCAGCAGGGCCACGACGTGGAGCGACACGGCGAAGAAGAACAGGAAGGGGAGGATGAACTTCTGCCGCGCCTCGTACTCGGAGACGATGCGGCGGTCGACCAGCGGGAGCTGCAGCCCCCCCCAGGCCGGCTGGAGGTAGAAGAGGATCCAGACCACGGCCAGGACGATGGAGGCGGCGGAGGCCATGCCGATGGCCACGCGGCTCCCCAGGATCATCGCGGCGGCGATCACCGTGCCGAAATAGAGGAAGGCGAAGAACCCGTCGATCCCGGTCAGATAGGCGAGGAGGCCGACGATCAGGACGTCGAGGGAGAGCTGGGCGACCGCGAGGGAGCGGAGGCCGACGCCCGCGCGGGCCAGGATCAGGTAGACCAGGTTGAGGAGGCAGCCCGCGAGCAGGGTGTAGTAGGGGGCGTAGGATCCGGGCTCGGGCCAGCGGACCAGCAGGATGGCGAAGACGCCGACGACGGCGATCGCCAGCCGGCCGAACATCAGCCACTTGAGCCGGGACTCCAGCTGCAGCCGATCCCTGGACCCCGCTGGCCGTGAAGCCACGGAGCCTCTACTTGTTCGACAGGTTCTGCTGGATCTGGATGATCGGCAGGAAGATCGAAAGGACGATGAAGCCCACGATGAAGCCCATCGTCGCGATCAGCAGCGGCTCGATCAGCGAAGTCAGCGCCTTGACCGTGGCGCGGACCTCCTGGTCGTAGAACTCTGCGATCTTCATGAGGAGCTTCTCGAGGGCGCCCGTCTTTTCGCCGATCGAGATCATGCGCGTGACCATCGGGGGGAAGACGCGGGTGGCCGTGAGCGGATCGCCCAGCGTCTCGCCCTTGGACACCGCGTCCTTGGCCTTGAGCACGGCCTCTTCGACGAGGACGTTGCCGGCCGTGGCGGCGACGATGTCGAGCGCGCCCAGCATCGGGACGCCCGACTGGATGAGCGTGGCGAAGGTGCGCGAGAACCGCGAGATGGCGACCTTCCGGAACAGGGGGCCGAAGACCGGCGCGTGGAGCAGGAACCAGTGCCACTGCCGCATGCCCGGCTTGGTCTTGATGTAGAGCATGAAGCTGACGAACAGCGTCACGGCCACCGCCATGACGATGAGGTACTGGTTGCGGAGGGCGTCGCTGATCTGAAGCAGGATCTCCGTGGGCAGCGGCAGCGACTTCATCTCCATCTGGATGAAGATGGTCTGGAACTTGGGCACGATGCCCACCACCAGGCCGACCGTGATCGACAGGATCAGCACCAGGGAGATGACCGGGTAAGTCATGGCGGCCTTGATTTCCCGCTTCAACTCCTCGACGGACTCCATGTAGTCAGCCAGGCGCTGCAGGATGACGTCGAGCTGGCCCGACGCCTCGCCGGCCTTGATCATGTTGATGTAGATCTTCGTGAAGAGCTTTGGGTGCTCCGAGAGGGCCGTCGAGAAGTCGCTGCCCGCGCGGACGCGCTCGATGATCTTGTCGAGGGCCAGCTTGAAGCCGGGGTCGGAGGCCTGCTCGTGCAGGATTTCGAGCGACTCGAGCAGGGGGATGCCGGCGCTGATCATCGTGGACAGCTGCCGGGTCATGACCGCGATGTCCTTGGTCTTGACGCGGGGCCGCGGCGGTCCGAAGAGGGAGCTCTTCTTCGCCGCCTTCTGCTCCACCAGGGTGGCGACCGTGAGGTTCTTTTTCTTGAGCTCGGCCTGCGCCGCACCCTTGTCCGACGCGCGAATGACGCTCTCGACCTTCTTGCCGTCGGGGGTCTTCGCGGTGTAGGCAAATACGGCCATCACGCCCTCCTTGGTGGTTCGACGGGGATAGTCTACCCCGCAGGGGGCGCCTTGTAAATGGTCGCGAGGCCCGGAGGGGGGCGGCGCTAGTCGTTCATCGTCATGCGCACCACCTCTTCCAGGGTGGTCCGGCCGCGCATGGCGTTGAGGAGGCCGCAGCGACGGAGCGTGAGCATGCCCTTGTTCTTCACGGCGAAGTTCTTCATCTCCATCGCCGAGCGGCGCTCGATGATGAGCCGCTTGATGTCCTCGTCCACGGGCAGCGCCTCCAGGATCGCGAAGCGGCCGCGATAGCCGTTCGCGCAGGAGGTGCAGCCGACCGCCCGCCAGAGCTTCACGACCTCGCGGTCCTCCTCGCGGAAGCCGATCTTGAGGAGGTCCTCGAAGAGCGGCAGGGTCTCCACCGGCTGCTTGCAGCGGTCGCAGAGCTTGCGGCAGAGGCGCTGGGCGGCCACGAGGATCAGCGAGGACGACACCATGAAGGGGTCGATGCCCATGTCCACGAGGCGGGTGATCGAGCTCGGGGCGTCGTTCGTGTGGAGCGTGGAAAAGACCAGGTGGCCCGTGATGGCGGCCTTGACGGCGATATCCGCCGTCTCGAAGTCGCGGATTTCGCCGATCATGATGGTGTCCGGGTCCTGGCGGAGCAGGCTGCGGAGCGCGGCCGCAAAGGTCAGGCCGCGCTTCACGTTCACCGGCACCTGGATCACGCCCTCGAGCTGGTACTCGACGGGATCCTCCACCGTGCAGACGTTCTCCTCGGGATCGAGCACCTCGCGCAACGAGGCGTAGAGGGTGGTCGATTTGCCCGAGCCCGTGGGGCCCGTCACGAGGAGCATGCCGTAGGAGGCCGCCAGCGCCTTGCGGAAGGCCGTCTGGGCGTCGGGCTCGAAGCCCAGCTTGTCGATGCCGATGTTGAGGCTGGACGAGTCCAGGATGCGGAGCACGGCCTTCTCGCCGTGAATGGTCGGGAGGATCGAGACGCGGAAGTCGACCTGGCGCCCCTCGTACTTCACCTGGAACTTGCCGTCCTGGGGCACGCGCCGCTCGGCGATGTCGAGGGACGACATGATCTTGATGCGCGAGATCATCGAGTTCGACATCGACTTGGGCGGCACCGCCTTCTGCTTGAGCACCTCGTCGAGGCTCTTGAGCACGCCGTCCATGCGGTAGCGAATGCTCAGCGTCTTCTCGTAGGGCTCGATGTGGATGTCGCTCGCCTTCGACCGCAGGGCCTGGGCGATGATGTTGTTGACGATCTTGACGACGCCGGACTCGCCCTTGTCGTCCGTGAGGGCCGACAGGTCGATCTGCTCCTCCTCCTGCTCCTTCTTCAGCTCGACCGAGGTGCCGCTGTTCTCCTCCTCGAGGTCGCCCAGCAGCTTTTCCATCTGGGCGGCATCCGGATTGTAGGCCTTCTGGATCGCCTTCCGGATCGCGCGCTCGCTGGAGACGACGGGGCGGAGGTCGCAGGTGGTCAGCGTCCGCACGTCGTCCAGCTTCAGGATGTCGAAGGGGTTCCCCACGGCCAGGGTGAGGACGTTGCCGATCTTGGAGAGCGGGAGGACGCAGTAGTAGGTGGCGAGCTCCTGGTTGATCACCTGGAGCGCCTCCTCGTCGACCTGGGCCTTCTCGACGTCCACGGGCGGGATGTTCGTCTCCAGCGAGATCGCGGAGAGGTAGCCCATCTCGTCGACCATGTCGCGCTCGAGGAGCACATCCGCATAGGAGCGGTTCTCGCGGTCGGCGATGCCCGCGGCCTCCTCAGCCTTGGCTTCGTCGAGCACGCCGTGCTTCACGAGGACCTTGCGGATGCGCTGGTAGAACTTGTCGCGGATCGCCATGGGCTACTTCCTCGGCTGGACCTGGGTGGCTCCCGGGACGGCGGGCTTCGCCGGGGCGGGCTTCGCCGCCGCCGCTCCCGGCGCCTTGGCGTCCTGGAGCTTCCCGTTGATCGGCACGTTCTTCTCCAGCGCCTGCTGCACCTGCGTGGCGGTGGAGACGTAGACGAAGATCTGGGAGCCGGAGACCTTCTCGAGCTTCTCGAAGACCTCGTTGCTCAACACGTTCGAGATCGCGATCTCGATGGTCTTCCCGATCTTGTCGAGGACGATGAACTGGTTCTGCCACATCAGCTCGCCCGGCACCGCCTGGACCCCGTCCTTGTTGATGCGGTACTTGGAGGCGTCGATGTAGGGAAGGCCGGACTGCTTGACGAGGGTCCGGGCGATGTCCGTCTCGGAAACGAAGCCCATCAGGACGAGCACTTCGCCGAAACCCTCCCCCGTCGCCCGCTGTCGGCGGAGCGCTTCCTGGACCTGCTCTTCCTTGACGAGGCCCTCGTCGACGAGAACCTCGCCCATCTTCTTCCGGATCAGCTTGGCGATCTGCACCATCTGATTCTAATTCGACTTTTCCCTATCCGCGCTGGAAAGTCTTTTTCAGGTCCTCAATGTCGCCCGAGTACTGGAGGGCGTCCTCGAAGGTCAGGTGGCCGGCCTTGTACACCTCGTACAGCGACTGGTTCATGGTCTTCATGCCCATCTTCCCCGACACCTGGATGATGGAGTATACCTGATGGGCCTTGTTTTCGCGGATCAACGATCGAACTGCGGGATTCGCGAGCATGATTTCCGAGGTGAGGACCCGGCCCTTCCCGCTCGACTTCGGCACGAGCTGCTGGCAGAACACGGCGTTCAGCACGAACGACAGCTGCGTCCGGATCTGCTGCTGCTGGCCCATCGGGAAGACGTCCACGATGCGGTTGATCGTCTGGACGGCGTCCGAGGTGTGCAGCGTCGCGAAAGTCAGGTGGCCCGTCTCGCTGATCGTGAGCGCGGCCTCGATCGTCTCCATGTCGCGCATTTCGCCGATCAGCACGACGTCCGGGTCCTGCCGCAGCACGCCGCGCAGCGACTCCTTGAAGCCGTGTGAATCGGTCCCGATCTCGCGCTGGTTGATCAGGC
>JACQFK010000125.1 GCA_016200125.1 Planctomycetota bacterium | reverse complement strand
GGCGCGCTCACCATGGCGTACCGCGTGGTGGCGCCGACAAAGGTGAACGGCTCCACCTTCAGGTTCAAGTTCTGGGCCTGGAGCCCCTTTCCCACCACCCAGGAGAGGGAGAACTCCTCCATGGCGGAGTAGAGGAACTCCTCGACGTCGGGCTGCATGCGGTGGCACTCGTCGATGAAGAGGATGTCGCCCTCCTGCATCTTGGTGAGCGTGCCGACAAGGTCGCCGGGGCGCTTGAGGATCGGGCCCATGGTGGTGTGCAGCTGGCCCTTCATCTCGTAGGCGATGAGGCGCGCGAGGGTCGTCTTGCCCAGGCCGGGGAGGCCGCTGAAGAGGACGTGGTCGAGCGCCTCCTTGCGCTTTCGGGCGGCCTTGATGGCGACATGGAGATTCGCGATGGTCTTGCGCTGGCCGATGAACTCGTCGAAGGAGCCGGGCCGCAGGGAATCCTCGAACTTGACGTCGCGCTCGTACGGACTGGCCCCGGGCATGGCGGAGATTCTACCATGCGGGCCCCCATTTCCTAGCAGACCAAACAGGCCCGGGCTTCGTCTTGATCACGGAGGGGCCGCCTATGAGCGCGTGGCTGATCGCGGGTTGTCTCTGGATGCAGTCCGAGTCGCTGGACTCCGACCGGATCGAGGATCGGGCGAAGGCCGCGGCCCGCTTCGAGTGCCTGGCCCGCGACCTGGCCGACGCCGCGGGGCTCTGGACCGCCGCCTTCCCCTCGGCGGACGCGGCGTCCCGGCTCCGCCTGACCCGCCTCCGCGAATCGTGGCGATCGGCGCTCGCCGGGCTTTTGCCCCCGCCGCCCGAGCCGGGCCGGAAGCGGGCAAGCTTGCGGGATCTGGACGAACAGGAGGACCGGCAGATTCTCCGCCGCCTGCGGACCTGCCGCCTGACGCTCGACGCGAACCAGGCGCCGCTGACGGCCGTGGTCGACGAGTTCCGCGAGAAGAGCGGCCTCAATTTCCATATCACCGGAGTGGAGAACCCGGAGGCCCTGACGATCTCCTTCAAGTCCGGCGAGCAGCCGCTCGAAGCCATCCTGCGCCAGCTCCTCCGATCCTACGATCTTGCCTATCTGGTCCGCGACGGCGTGGTGCTGATCACGAGCGTCAAGAACATCCGCGACCGGGTCCGGCTGGAGCAATACGACGTGCAGGACCTGGTGACCGAGAACGGGGCCGAAGACCTCATCGAACGGATCGTCCGGAAGGTCCACTCCGGCGAGTGGAAGGAGGAAAGCGGGCGATCCATCCGCTTCAAAGACGGGCTCCTCGTCGTGCGAAACATCAACGAGGTGCAGGAGGATCTTCAGGAGTTCCTGCGGCGGCTGAGAACGGGCGAGCCCGAGGAGCTTGCGTGGACTCCCGGCGGCTCGGTCGTGGGCCTCTACCGCCACCTTCCGGGACCCGACGGAGACGAGGCCGAGCAGCAGCTTGCCCTGATCGGCAAGGTCCTGGCCGAGGCGATTGAGACCCTGGCGCTGCTGGAGAACGGACGCGATCTCGAGGCGAGCCTGCGGGCCTCGGCGCTCCGCCGGCGCCTGATCCACGCCCTCGGCGGCGAACGGATCCGCCGCCTGCTGGAGGCGGACGAGCTCCGCAGCGCCGTCCGCGAGTTCCGCTCCGTCTGGGACAGCTATCGGGGCTTCGACGACTTCGACGGCCTGGTCCGGCACGCCTTCGGATCGCACGCGCGCTCCGCCCGCTTCGTCCCGCAGGCGGTCCTGGATCCCGTCCTCATCACCAAGCAGGTCGGGCTCCAGCTCTGGTCGGGCGACGCGGCGCTGATCGTGAGGGAGGGCCGGCCCTGTCCGGCGACGATGAAGGAATGGCAGGATCCCCAGGGGGGAACGCTGATCTTCACGCTGCCGCAGGAGCTGGGCGAGCGGAAGGCCGGCGAGGGGCCGGCCTGCGTGGTGGTGGAACTGGCGCGCTAGGCTACTTGGCGGGAGCCGCGGGCTCGGGCTTCTTCTCGGCCTTGGGCTTCTCGTCCTTCTTGGGCTCCTCGGCCTTCTTCGCCGGGGCGGCGGGCTGCTCCTTCTCCATCGCGCCGAGCTTCTCCTCGATGCGCGTGCCGCGGCCCACGCGGTCGCGGAGGTAGTGGAGCTTCGCGCGGCGGACGTTGCCCTTCTTCTTCACGACGACTTCCACGACGCGCGGCGAGTTGATGGGGAAGATGCGCTCGACGCCCTCGCCCTGCACGATGCGGCGCACGGTGAAGGTCTCGGAAAGCCCCTCGTGGCGCTTCGCGATCACGACGCCCTGGAAGATCTGGATGCGCTCGCGGTCGCCTTCGATGATCCTCACGTGCACGTCGACCGAGTCGCCCACGTCGAACTTCGCGGGCTTCTTGCGGTGCCAGTCCTTTTCGATCGCGTCGAGAATTCGCATATGGGCTTCCTATAGCTGTCGGAACTTCTTCCTCGGCTTGGGCGGCTCCTTCAGGTCGGGCCGCCGCTGCTCCGTGCGCTCCTTCGACTGCTCCTCGCGCCACTCGGCGATCTTCCCGTGGTCGCCGGAGACGAGGACCTCGGGGACCTTCAGGCCCCGGACTTCCTGCGGCCGCGTGAACTGCGGGTACTCCAGGGTCCCGGACGTGAAGGACTCCTGCATCAGGGACTCCTTCGAGCCCAGCACGCCCGGCACCAGCCGCGTCACCGAATCCAAAAGAACCATCGCGGGGATCTCCCCGCCCGTCAGCACGTAGTCACCGATGGAGACCTCCAGGGGCGAAAGCCCCTGGCTCACCCGCTCGTCGAATCCTTCGTAGTGACCGCAGAGAAGGATGAGGCCCTTCTGTTTCGAGAGCTCCTGGGCCAGCGTCTGGTCGAAGCGGACGCCGCCCGGGGTCAGCAGCACGAGGAAGGCGTCCTCCCGGCCGTTCTTCCTCAGGTGTTCCACGGCGTCGAACACGGGCTCGGCCATGATCACCATGCCGGGCCCGCCCCCGTACGGCGGCGCGTCCACCTTCTTGTGCTTGTCCTTCGAGAAGTCCCGGAGGTTCACCAGGTTGATCTTCACCTGGCCCTGCTCCTGGGCCCTCTTCAGGATGCTCTCGTTCACCACCCCCGCAAACATCGAGGGGAAGAGCGTCACCACGTCAATGATCACCGTGCACCTCGCAACTTCGGCGTGCACCCCTACTGGGGGATGCCATTATCACTATCGGCTTTTCAGGGTCAAGTCTTTTTGGGGAGAAGGCCCGCGGACGGGCCTTTTTGTGGACAGCGCCCTCCCCCCCGGGGAAAATGGGGGCCATGGCCATCACCCGGACCACCCGCCAGGTCGCCAAGGACGCGACCATCCTCGTCCAGGGCCAGGCGGCCAACCACGAGATCCTCTTCCTGGTGAAGGGGACGGCCATCGTCGAGTTCAAGGGCAACGTGGTCGGCACGATCAACGCGGGCGAGTGGTTCGGCGAGCTCGCCGCGATCCTCGGCACGCCCCGCACCGCGACGGTCCGAGCCGTCACGCCCTGCGAGGTGCAGGTCTTCGCCGGTCCCGACGACGCGAACCTCTACGAGGCGATCTCGAAGGACCCGAAGATGATGCGCAAGCTGGTCGAGCAGCTCTGCACGCGGCTGGTCGAGACCTCCAAGCGCCACGCCGAGGAGACCTCCGAGGTGACCGACCAGGCGATGCGCTGGCGCCGCGCGATCAGCGGGACGATGTTCGCGCTCGAAAAGCTCGTCGAGAAGTACAAGAGCAAGGTGATGGAGGAGACGCTGCAGCACCTGAGCTCGCGCTCCGGGATCACCACGGGCGACAAGGCCGACGCCGACCCCAACGCCTTCCCCACCAGCAAGTCGGCGATCTTCGGAAGTTAAGCGCCGCCCTGACACAAATGCACAAAGTCACAAAGCAGACGGTCTGCCCACTCGCTCTTTGTGTTCTTTGTGGTGAGCTTTGGTCTGAACACCCTCGCTTATCTCATCGTCTAGTTCACAACCTCGAGAATCTTGGGGGGCGTGGGACGTATCTTTTATGGGGACGCGGGGTGCGTGCCCCAATAGTTAGGAGCGGGGTCTTATGAGCAGACACAGTCTGGGTCCAGCCACGGCATCCCTGGCACTCCTGTGCCTCCTGGGCGCGCCGGCCGCGCCGCAGGAGGCGTCCAAGCGGCCGCCCGGCGCTTCGGCGATCGACGGCGCGGTCCGGAACATCAAGGGCTACGCCGCGCCGGCGGCGATCGCGGAGGACGGCGAGTTCCTCCGCCGCGTCATGTTCGACCTGGTCGGCTTCCCCCCCAGCGGCGCGCAGGTGAAGGAGTTCATCGCCGATCCGGCGGAGAACAAGCGGGCGGCCAAGGTCGAGGAGCTCCTCGCGAGCGACGACTTCGCCGACTACTGGTCGCGGCTCTTCGCCGAGGTGTACTTCGGCAACTACCACGACGTGCCCATGGCGACCCTGCCGGCGATGTCCAAGCCCGCGAGCGCGCGGATCGTCTCCGACTTCCTGAAGTGGTTCAAGCTCAAGCTGCAGAAGGACGCCCCCTACACCGAGATCGTCTCGGCGATGCTCGACGCGCGGGGCTCGGACCAGGGCGACCCGGCGCTGGCCTACAAGCTCTCCTTTTACGGCGGCGAGGGCTTCGAGGTCGAGTTCGCCAACGGCGCGGCGCGCCACTTCGTGGGGATCCGCCTCGTGTGCTCGCGCTGCCACGACGCGGTGTTCGACAAGTGGACCGTCGAGGACTACTACGGCCTGGCCGACTTCATCAAGGGCCAGAAGGCGCGGACCGAGGGCGGCAACGCCCAGGCTGCCGACCGGGTCACGATGAGCTACGTCGACGACGGCCACATCACCATCCCCGACAACAAGATCGACAGCCCCATCGTGCATCAGAGCAAGACCGGGCCGGCTCGCACGGCCTTCCTCGGGATCGCCGAGGCGCCCAAGGGAGCCGACCGGATGAAGTTTCTCGCCGCGGTGATGACCGGGAAGACCAACCCCCAGTTCGCCCGGGCGCTGGTCAACCGCATCTGGTCCTGGCTGCTGGGCCGCGGCATCGTCCACCCGGTGGATGATTTCCGCGAGCGGGGCAATCCGCCGCTGTCGAAGGGCCTGCTCGACGTGCTGGCCCGCGAGTTCACCTCGAACAACTCCTCGATCAAGCACCTCGTGCGGACGATCTGCGCGACGGACGCCTACCAGCGCTCCTGCCAGAGCGCCCAGCCCTACGCGAAGGTGGACTTCTCCCGCGCGACCATCAAGCAGCTGAACGGGAACCAGCTCGTGAACGCCCTGCGCGTGGCGACCGGCGGCCGTCCGTCGAACGACGTCTCCGCGGTGCTGCAGATGGTCGGGGGGCTCTTCCCCTCCGGCTCCGTGTGGTGCGAGACGACGCCGCTGCCCGGCAACGCGCGGCAGGCCCTGCTGCTCCGCAACAACACGGAGATCCTCGGCTGGATCAGCGGCGGCGGCGTGCTCGCCGCCATCAAGGCCGGCCCCGGCACGGTGGAGGACAAGATCGACGCGCTGTTCCTCGCCGCGCTCTCCCGCAAGGCCGCCCCCTCGGAGCGGGCGCGCTACGCGGCCTTCATCAGCGGCCACGCCGGCCAGGGCTACGAGGACGCCTTCTGGACGATGCTCAACTCGTCGGAGTTCGTGACGAGGCACTAGGCTTGGTTCACACCCCGGGGAGCTCCGGTCTCGGGAGAGGCCGGGGCTCCCCTTGTTCAGGCCTCCGTGTTCTTGCCGTACTTCTTCAGCACCTCGAGGAACAGGTCGACCGAGCCCGGCGCGTGGCCGGCATAGTGGTTGTTGAAGTTAT
>JACQFK010000114.1 GCA_016200125.1 Planctomycetota bacterium | reverse complement strand
TCCAGACGAGCTTGAATTTGTCCGAGAGGTCGATCATGTCCATGTTCGCCCCGAGCAGGAAGGGCTCCGACACCGTGAAGCGGGTGCACTGGTAGGTCATGTTCAGCCGCGCCACGATCTTCCCGGTCTCCCGGTCGAAGAGGTGGCCGTTCACCCCGCGGGCCTGGGAGAAGATGAACTTCTCCCCGACGGTCACGACGTTCACCGCCGAGACCACCGGGTCCGATTTCCAGATCAGCGACCCGTCCTTCGCCGAGATGCAGAAGACGTAGCGCTCGGTGGTCGACTCGTTGGGCTGGTTCCAGCCGCCCATGTAGAGGCGGCCGTCCCGACCGGTGAGCGCGCAGCCCGCCGTGACGTAGTACTCCGTCGTCTTCCAGACGATCCCGCCCGTCGCCGGCTCCATGCAGACCGTGATCCCGTTGGGGCCCGCGGGCAGCCCGCGCGCCTTGCGCTGGGTCACCGAGTAGCCGAAGAAGTTCGAGTAGTAGAGCTTCCCGTCCATCGAGCAGAGCCCCGTGTCGTTGCCGCCGAAGCCGTACTCGCTGAAGTCCTTCTCCCACACGACCTTTCCGGTCTCGACGTCCCAGGCCCAGAGATGCGGCCGGTTGTCCTTGGGGTAGAACGGATTGTCGTTGGTGTAGAGCCAGGCCATCACTTCCTTGCCGTCGGGCGTCTTGTCGGGAGTCCCGCTGAACGTGAAGGGCTTCTCGGAGCCCTGGGCGGCATAGGAGCCCGACCCGGAGGCGTAGAACGCGAGCTTGCCGACCACGACCGGCGGCGCCTGGCGGCTCCAGCTGGGCGAGCCCGTGAAGGGGGCCTCCCAGAGCAGCTTGCCCGTCGCGGCATCCATGCAGCGCACGAACGACTTCTTCATGCCCGCCTGCGGGACCAGGATCCGGCCGTCGCGGTAGATCGCCGAGGTGAACGAGAGATAGACGCCCGGCGAGTAGCGCCTCCAGAGCAGGCGGCCCGTGTCCTGCTCGACGGCCAGCATCTGACCCTCCGCGGTGTGCGTGTACATCCGGCCGCCGCCGCAGACCGGGAGGTGCTTCACGGTCCCCTCGACCCGCCGGGTCCAGCGCAGCCGGAGCGGCAGCGTGAGCCCCTGGTCGTTCGAGTTCGTGCAGGCCACGTCGCCGTAATTCGTGTACCAGTCGTACTTCGGGTCGGCGAACTTGCCGCTGAGCGGGCTCCGGATCTTCCAGAGCTCCAGGTCCTTCGTCGGAAGCGCGGCCTTGCCGTCGGGCCCGAGCACGTAGAGATAGCCGTCCTCGCAGCCGAAGATCACCCGGCCGTCGCAGAGCGCCGCGGGGGCCGTGATCGGCGACCCGAACGCCGTCTTGAAGGACCAGGCCGGGCCGCCGGCGAGCGGGATCACGTAGAGGCTGCCGTCCAGACCGCCGTAGATCGCGTGGTCCTTCGCGAGGACCGGCGACGCGATCGAGGGGAAGCCGCCCAGGTTGACCGGCTTCGCCTCGCCCGCCGCGTGCCTCAGGAATTCGACGCCCTCTTCGTGGCGGACGCGGTAGACGTCGCCGCCACGGATGCTCACGGACGAAAAACTCAGGAGCCCGGCGGCGTTGACCGCCGTCTCCGTCCCCTTGATGAATCCGGTCACGAGCTTGCCGTCCTTCAGGCGCAGCGTCTCGACGCGTCCCCAGTTGTCGCGGCGGTGCCACTGGACGTAGACCGTGCCGTCCTCGCCGACCGACTGGCCGAAGGTGGCGGGATACTCCTTGCCCGCGCGCTCGGGGATCTCGCCCACGAGGGCGAGCTTCGGCGCGGCGCCCGCGTCCTCGAGGAACACGGTCCGCCCGCCGGCGGGGATGACGAGCATCTTTCCGTCGAGCGACATGTCGCGGGAGGTGACGAAGTGCTCCTTCCAGGTCACGCGGCTCTTCATGTGCTTCGTCCAGTCCGCGCCGTCCCAGCGGTTCCCTTCGAACTTGAGGACCTCCTTCACGAAGTCCCAGCTCCAGACCTCCTTGCCGTCGGGCTCCACCGCGGTGGCCTTGGAGCCGAGCGTCACGAAGTAGGCCCGGCCGTTGCCCACGACGGGCGTGGAGAAGATGGGGTCGCCGCAGTCGATCTGGCGGACGATCTTCCCGGTCGCGCGCTCGAGGACGCAGTAGAATCCCGACATGGTGCCGACGTGGAGATACGCGCCGACGACCGCGGGCGACGACACGTTGTTGCAGTTGCCCGCGCCGCCGGGCGTCGGGGTCTTCCAGAGGACCGCCAGCGACTTGCCGTCGATCGCGAAGACGACGCCCGAGCCGTCGACCGCGTAGATCACGCCGTCGGCCACGACGGGCGAGGTGAAGATCGCGTCGCTGAGCGGCACCGCGCCCAGGAGCCCGAGCGGCGTCGCGACGGCGCGGTCCGCGACGTTGCCCGAGTGGCGCGCGTCGTTCTTGAACTGGGGCCAATCGTCCTCCTTCGCCAAGGCTACGGAGGACAAGTCGGCGCTGGCCTGGACCGCGCACGCGAGCAGAAGGCCGGCCGCACACAGCATCGTTCGCTTCATGGGGTTCTCCTACCTTCTACATACGGTCACCGGCGGCGGGAAGCTCGACTTGCGGCGGCCGATTCAGGATCATGGGCTTCGAAATGACCGCCCTGCTGCTCGTCGCGGCCGCCCTGGCCGGCGACGACCCCGCTTCTCCCGAGGTCCGCATCGGCGCCCGCGCCTGGGTCGCGATGAGTTCCGGCTGGCTGATGATCACCAATGGGAGCCTCCCGTCCACGGGCACGCACATGGTCGTGGGGAGCGACATCGACCTCGATCCGGAGGCGGTCCCGCTCCTGGAGGCGCGCGGGGCACGTCCTGACGGCGGATGCCCTCCCTCTCCTCGACACGAGCCGCTCCTTCGATTCCGCCTTCTGGATGGCCGGACTCGACCTGTCCTGGCGGCCCGATCCGATCCTCGAGCTGCGGGCCCTGGGCGCAGGCGCCGTCGAACGGGCCCACCAGAACTTCTTCAAGGTCGACGCGGAAGCGCTGCTGCGCCTGTCCGATTCCGTCGGAGTCTCGCTGGGCTACCGCCTTCACGCCCTCAGGTTCCGCCAGAGCGCGAACCAGTCGAACCTCAAATTCCACGGCCCCAGCCTCGGCCTCGAGATCTCCTTCTGAACCGGAATTCGGGGCTGGGGACTCCATTTTTTCACGCTAATCCCTCCCCTCTCTGGGTACTAATGGGGTAGATTCTCTGGGGATGGGTATCTCATGTCACAACCTGAAGCAACGGTAACCATGGGTCGAAATGCCGCTCGCGTCAAACTCGTCGTGCCCTGCGAAATCAAGGGCTCCAAGGAAACCCTCAAGGTCCCGGTGCGGGACATCAGCCTGGACGGCATCCGGCTGGTGAGCGCGGAGAGCCACGCGGTCGGCGACACGATCAAGGTCGCGCTGCGCCTGGGGGCGCGCCTCGAGCTCGCCGCCGAGATCCGCTGGGTGGAGCACGATGCCGCGAAAAGCCAGTACGTGCTGGGCTGCCGCTTCGCCCACGCCGGCGACTCGCGCCAGGCGCTGAAGGACACCCTGACGAACATGGCGTCCGCGATCGATTCGGCCGCGCGGCGGGTGAAGTAAAGAGGCGCCCGCCCCTGGTTTTTGCTATCCTGTGACGATGATCGCGCTGCTGGCGGTCCTCCTCCTGCAGGATGCCCCGGCGATCCCCGACCCGGACGTCACCTGCGTCGACATCGTCACCTTCGACATCCAGAACTCGGAAACCGCGCGCGCCATCACCGTCGACGGCTCGATCCTCAACCGCACGCCCTGGCCGCTCACGAACGTCTCGATCGACATCGTGATCCTGGGCGACAACAAGTTCCCGCTGGGCTCGATGCCGCGGCAGTCCATCGCGACGATCGCCCCGCGCAAGGGCGCCCTGATCTCGGTGAAGGGCGTGACCGTCCCCCTGGCGACCCGCTTCAGCCATCGCATGACCATCCGCTACGAGATCGACAGCAAGGAACGGCTCCAGGTCTACGAAAACCTCGTCCTCAAATCGAGCAAGGTCTACGTCGACCCCGACGCGGGCCCCAAGGCCGGCGTGATGGGGATGTTCACGATCCCCGGCGGCTACAAGACGGTCAACAAGCAGCAGGTCGCCTCGGGCGACACGCTCTTCCTGCGGGTACGCGTCGACAACATCGACGAGAAGGCCCTCGCGGGCTCGACGGTGTCGGTCACGATCGCGCAGGACGGCAGGAAGCAATCGGCGATCACCCGCAGCATCGACGCGAATGCGGTGAAGACCGACTTCAGCAAGCTGCCCGGCAACGACGCCGATCCCAAGTTCATGTGCTACGAAGGCCGCTTCAAGGACCTCGTGGTCGGCCTCCGCCGCGTGGACAACGCCGGCAAGATGGGCAAGGTGACGCTCGACGTGAAGTTCACCCACAAGGGCCAGACCTGGACCTGGTCGGATCTCGACTCGCCCCATCTCGAAGCGCTCCGGCCTGCGGACAAGAAGTGACGCGGGCCGTTTCCCCCGCCCTCCTCCTGCTGCTGGCGGCCTGCTCGCCCGTCCGCCTCACGCCGGCGCCGGGCATGATCCTCCCCGACGCGCCTCCGACGTTCGTCGTCGTCGGCGACACCCAGAAGACGATGACGCTGGAATTCTGGCGGCCGCACCACGACGCGGAGCGCCTCGAGGTCGTCCGCGCGATCGCGGAGGATCGGCCCGCCTTCGTCGTGAACGCCGGCGACGTGGTCTGCCACGGGGGAAGCACGACGGACTGGAAGCGGTTCTGCGACGAGAACGAGGCGCTCTTCTCCCGCGGGATCGCCTACTTCCCGGCCCTGGGCAATCACGACTACTACGGCGGCGCGGAGCGCGCGCTCCGGCTCCGGGCGGCGGTCTTTCCCCACGTCGGCCTTCGGCGCTGGTACGCGATCCGCTTCGCGACGGTGCTGGTCGCGATCCTGGACTCCAACTTCGACGAACTCAGCGCCCGGGAGATCCGGGAGCAGGAGGACTGGCTCTCCGGGCTTCTCCGCGACGCCGAAGCCGACGCCGCCCTGCGCCACGTCGTCCTCGTCTGCCATCATCCCCCCTACACCAACGCGCGCGGCCTCTCCGAGTCTGCCGACGTGCAGACCCGCTTCGTCGCCCGGATCACGCCCAAGGTGAAGGCGTTCTGCAGCGGGCACGTCCACAACTACGAGCGCTTTGAGAAGCGCGGGGTCCAGTTCCTGGTGACCGGCGGCGGAGGAGGTCCGACCCGCGAGGTGGACAGCGAACATCCCGTCCATCAGGACCTGTATCCGGGTCCGCGCTCCCGCCCCTTTCACTATTGCCGCTTCGGAGTGGACGGAAAGACGCTGCGCTGCGACGTGATGAAGCTCCAGGAGGACGGCTCGTGGAAACGGGTCGACGGCTTCGAGTGCCGCTGAAGCCTTCCTTCCGGGTTCCCGCGACCGCCGCCGAGGCCATCGGGATCCAGAAGCGGCTCCGCGATCGGGTCGTCCGGAAGGGCGCGCTGAAACCGCGCCTCGTCGCGGGCGCCGACGTCAGCTACAAGAACGACGTCGCCCGCGCGGTCTTCGTGGTGATGCGCGACCTCGAGCCGATCGAGCAGGTCATCGTGACGGAGCCGGTCCCCTTCCCCTACATCCCCGGGCTCCTCTCCTTCCGGGAGATCCCGCCGCTGCTCTCCGCCTGGAGGAAGCTGAAGACGCGGCCGGAGGTGATCATCGTCGACGGCCAGGGCATCGCCCATCCGCGGCGCCTGGGCATCGCGAGCCATCTCGGCCTCGTGCTCGGCGTCCCCACGATCGGCTGCGCGAAGTCGCGGCTCTGCGGCGAGCATGACGAGCCCGGGGCGAAGCGGGGCTCCTGGACGCCGCTCGTCCACAAGGGCGAGACCGTGGGCGCCGCCCTGCGGACGCGCGACGGCTGCAACGTGGTCTACGTCTCCACGGGCCACCTCATCGGCCTGGAGAGCGCGATTTCGGTGGTGCTCGCCTGCGCCCCGCGCTATCGTCTCCCGGAGCCTCAACGGCTCGCGGATCAGCTCACGAAACAGTGATGGATTTCCTGCGCAAGTGGCTGGTGGGACGGGACCTCAAGCGCGCCCGCGCGCTGGAGGGCGAGGGCTACCTCGACCAGGCCCTCCCGGTCTACGAGTCCTGCCTCGAGCTGGCCAGCGAGGCGGAACGCGTCGTCGCGCTCCGCGGCATCGGGTCCTGCGGCCTGCGGCTGGGCAAGCTGGCCCGCGCGCGGGAGGCGCTGGCGGAATGCGTCAAGCTCTCGCCCGGCGACCCCGACGCGCTGCTCCTCCTGGGCCAGGTGCAGATGGAGCTGCGCGACACGATCGGCGCCGAGGAGGCCTTCGCGGAGGCGCTCAAGCACGCGCCCGACCGCGTGGACATCCTCCACGCCCAGTCGGAGGTCTACGCCGTGAAGTTCCCCCGCGCGGCCTTCGAGGCGGGCAAGCGGGTCATCGCCCACCTCATCGAGAAGCCCGACGAGGCCGAACGGCTCCGCTTCCCGCGCGAGCTGCCGGTCGTGTTCCTCCGCAACTTGGCGATCGAGCAGCGCTTCAGCGACGAGACAATCGCCTACTTCGACGAGCTCGCGGGCAAGGGCGCGCGCTGGATCAAGCCGGTCGCCCTCAACCACAAGGGCATCCTGATGGCGAACACGGGGCGGCTCGACGAGGCGGTGAAGGCCTACCTCGACGCCCTGAGCGCCGATCCCGATTTCGACGCCGCCCACTTCAACTTAGGGCTCGTTCACGCGCGGCGCCGCGACTTCGACGCCGCCAAGGCCTCGCTCTCGGTCTACGCGAAGCGCCACCCCACCGACGCGATCGCCACCTACGGATTCGGGTTTCTCGCCGAGACGAAGCCCGACGTGCAGGAGATGCTCCGGCTCTATGCATTCTTCCTCGAGCGGATGAAGTCCAATCCGCCCGCGGCGGCCTCGCTGGGGCGGCTCGACATCGCGCGCGGCTGGGTCCAGCACGTCGAGACGGTCGTCGACCACGCGAAGCGCCACCAGGCCGAGGGGCACGAGAACCCCCCGCCGCCCGCTC
>JACQFK010000043.1 GCA_016200125.1 Planctomycetota bacterium | reverse complement strand
CCGGGGCGCCGGGGGGGGAGGCCGCCGGGTTTCGCTTCGTCGCTCATGCTATTTGGGCTTGTCCTTGGGGGCCTGTTCGACGCCCAGCGCCACGAGCTCCTTCATCGCCAGCTCGGCGCTCGCCGTCTTGCCGTAGCCGCGCTTCACCTCCGTGTAGTAGGCGATCGCGCGGGACTTGTACTCCTCCTTCGTGTCGGCCTTCTCGTTGGCGTTGCTCATCAGGACGTAGATCTTCCCGCCGGTCACCAGCGCGAGGGCGTAGTCCTCGCCCTCCTCCTTGCCGGCGGGCGGACCCAGCGCGATCGCGTTGATGCAGACCATCAGGATGTCGCGCCACTTCGTCTTGTCCTTCTCGCTCTTCTTGAGCATCAGGTCCGCCGTCCAGGCGCCCGCGGCCTGCAGGAGGGCGGGGGAGCCCGCGGCCTTGTCGTCCAGGATGCGCTTGCAGGCGCTCTCCAGCTCGTCCATCTTCTTGCCCGCGCGGATGCAGCGGAGGCTGAAAAGCTTCGCGTCCGCCGCGAAGGGGGAGGCGGGGTTGCCCGCCACCTTCTCGAAGCCCGCCCGGGCGGAATCGAAGTCGCCGCCGGTGTACTTCAGCTTCGCGAGCTCCAGCTCGGCCTGGCTGCCCACGGGCTCGGGCTCGCCCTTCATCTCCTTCAGGATCCCCTCGTAGGCCTCGCCGCCCTTGGCCTTGGCGATGTCGAGCGAGCGCTGGAAGGAGTCGGCGCGCAGCCAGCAGTCGCCGCCCTCGTTGCGCAGCTTGCGGAACATCTCCAGCGCCTCGTTGGGCGAGCCCTTCAGGTTCATCGCCTGGGCCATGTGCAGGTAAATGAACTGCTTGTGCAGGTCGCGCCCGCCCTTCTTGCCGGCGATCTCCTCGAGCGCGGCCTGGTAGTTCGAGATCGCCTTGTCGAACTGGTTGTTGAGCAGCGCGGCCTCGGCCTTGGCCATGCTGGGCGGCTTGTCGCCCAGCTCGACGTTCATCACGTCGTCCTTCTTCGCCGTGGTCACCTTGCCCGCGCCTTCCGAGTAGGTCACGGTCTGGGAGGTCATGGCGGTGACCTTGACCTTCGTCTCCGTGCCGCTCTTGAGGCGGATGACGTCCTGGGCCTCCGCGGCCGCGGACAGGGCCAGCGCCATCAGCGCCGCCAGGGTTCCCGTGATTCCGAGCTTCATGGCTTGATCTCCCGGCCTATTTGATGCTTCTCATGGCCTTGTTGATGACGGCCTGCCCGTCGGTCCCGTTGAACTTCGACTGGGCCTCCTCGAGCTTCGTGCGGTCGCCCGCCGCGTCGGCCACCACCTTCTCGGCGGCCGCCTGGGCCAGCTGGTTGACCGTGCGGATCTCCTGCTCGATGCGCGAGCGGAGCAGGGGGTCCTGGGAGATCTCGCCGAAGCGCTGCCACTCGCGGATCGCCTCGCCGAAGCGCTGGTCGCCGAGGAAGGACTTCTCGATGCGCGCCTTGGTGACGTTGTAGTCCTTCTGCCAGTCGCCCTGGCCCTCGGTGGCCACCCAGCGGCGCAGGTCCTCCTTGATGTCCTTGAGCTGCTTCGCGGAGGTCGTGGCGCCGTAGGAGCCCATCAGGACGTTGCATTCCTGCCAGAAGCCGTTGGCCTTGGCCATCGCGGTCTGGTCGGCCACGGCGGCGTCGACCTTCTTCTTGAACTCGGCCACCTTCACCTGCGCGTCCCGGTCGAGGTTGACCTGCGTGCGCGCCATGGTCGCGAGGGAGTTGAGGGCGTTGTAGCGCGAGCTCTTGCGGGAGCGGGGGTCCTTCAGGGCCTCCTCCGCGATGTCCAGGGCCTGGCGGTACTCGCCGCGCTGGTAGGCCTCCTGGGAGCGGTTGATGGCGCTCTTCATCATCGACTCGGCGCCGCCGGCGGAGCGGGCCTCGCTGTCGCCGCCCGAGATCATGAAGGCGAGGATCAGGACGAAGACCAGCGCGCCGCCGCCGATCCCGATGTAGAGCGTGTTCTTGTTGTCGGCGGGGGGGGCCGCCGGCACGCCGCGCTCCTGCTGGGCCTCGCCGCCGCGCTCGCGGCGCGAGGTGCCCGAGCCCTGGGCGTTCATGCGGCCCGTCGCCGGCTTCGACACGCGCGACGTGCCCTTGCGGTCGGGACTCGGCTTCCCGCGGTCCATTCCCTGTCTCATGGTCACTTACCCCTCGTGAGCGGGCAAACTATTTGAGGGCGGCGATCGCCGCCTCCAGCTTCTCCAGCGCGTCCTTGTAGCCTTCCAGGCCCGCCTTGTAGCCTTCCAGCCTCTTCTTGATGTCTTCCTTCTTCGCGGTGGCGTCGGCGATCTCCTTCTGGCCCTTGATCGCCTCGCGGTTCACGAAGGCGACGGACTCCCGCTTGAGGAAGTCGCGCTGCTCGGTGAGCTTCTTGAAGAGCTCGAGAGTGTCCTTCTCCTTGAATTTCGCCCCGAACTCGTCGATCTGCTTGAGGGCCCCGGCGCAATCGCCCTTCTTCGCGGCCGCGCGCACCTCGCCCTGGAGCGCTACGATGTGCTGCTCCCACGTGGGCTCGGTGTTCTTCTCCATGAAGTCCTTGAGCTCGGTCTGGATCGTCGTCAGCTGGGTGCCGAGGACCGTCCCGCCGAAGCTGTCGTTGAGCGACTTGCACTCGTCGTAGAGCTCGCGGACCTTCGCCTTGTAGTCCTCGGGCTTGGCCTTGAGGGCCGCGTACTTGGACAGGAAGGGGTTCACGTCCTTCATCGCCTTCTTCAGGTCGGCGGCGATCTGGTGGACCTTCTTGTGCTCGCGGTCGATGTTGCTGTACATCTGGGCGACGTACTTCTGAACCGGCTCGTGCTGGCTGAGGATCGCCTCGTAGCCGGCGTCGATCTCGATCACCTGGTCGGGCTTGAGCTTCTGGAGCTCCTTGATCTGCTTCGCCATCTCCTCCTTGACCGCCTCGGGATTCACCTGTCCGGCCTTGATGAGGTACATGACCCCGGCCAGCGCGAGGATGAACACGACGGCGCCGATGGCGATCAGCTTGCCCTTCCGGGTGGAAGGCATGGCGAAGGTGTTGCGGGAGGTCTGGTAGCCCATTGCCGCGGCGGAGCGGGCGGTGATCTTCTTCGTGCCCCCCTCGATGCGTCCCGTCGTCTTCTGGAGCTTCTGGGTGCCCTTGCTGACCCGCTGGGTCGAGCGGGCGGGGGGCGCCTCCGGGGGCGGGGCGGCGATGCGGCCCGTGTTGCCGGAGCGGGCGGGCGCGGCGGCCGGCGCAGCGGCGACCCGGCCGGTGTTCCCGCTGCGGGCGGGCGCGGCGGCCGCGACGCGGGCCGTGTTCCCCGTCTTGGCGGGGGCGGCGGCGGGCTGAGGGGCCACGCTCACCGCCACGCGGGCGGTGTTCTCCCCCTCGGACACCGAGAAGGTGAAGCGTTCCTTGCCGACCTGGATGAGGTCGCGGTCGGAGAGGAGGTGCTCCTTGACCTTTTTGCCGTTGACGAAGGTGCCGACCTCGCCCGACATGTCCCGGAGGACGTAGCCGTTCTCCATCTTGAGGATCTGGCAGTGGCGCGTGACAAGCCCGGCATCCGCCACCCGGATGTTGCAGTTCTCGCCGCTCCCCACGATGACCGCCGCCTTGTCCAGGCGGTAGGCCACCAGCTGTCCGTTGCGCTTCGCCTTCAGGAGACCCATGGCTGCCGCTCCCCGTTGTCGTCCCGTCCGCTCACTCGCGGACAATCTCGATGCCGTATTCCGCCGCCTTCCGGTACAGCGTCTTCCGGTCGATCCCCAGCACCCCCGCCGCGGCCTTCACGTTCCCCTTCGTCTCCGTCAGCACCTGCACGATGTGGCGCCGCTCCATCTCCTCGAGCGACAGGTTGCCTCCCGCCGGGGGCGCCCCCACCTGCCCGGGCAGGTCCTCCATCATGATCCTCGACTTCGAATTCAGGATCACGGCCCGCTCGATCACGTTCTCGAGCTCGCGGACGTTTCCGGGCCACGAATAGGCCTGGAAGGCCGCCAGCACCTCGGGCGCGGCGTCCGCCACCGCCTTGTGCGAATGGGCATTGTACTTCCGGATGAAGTGCTCTACCAGCGCTGGAATGTCCTCCCTCCGCTCCCGGAGGGGGGGCAGGGTGATGGAGACCACGTTCAGCCGGTAGAAGAGGTCCGAGCGGAACTTCTCCTCGCGGATGAGACGGGCGAGGTCCTTGTTGGTCGAGGCGATCAGGCGGACGTCGGTCCGCACCGTGCGGGTGTCGCCCAGCCGCCGCGTCTCGGAGTCCTCCAGGACCCTCAGCAGCTTCGCCTGCAGGGTGAGGCTCATGTCGCCCACTTCGTCCAGCAGCAGGGTGCCGCCGGAGGCGAGCTCGAAGAGGCCCGGCTTGTCCGTCGTCGCCGTGCTGTGGGCGCCGCGGGCGTAGCCGAAGAGCTCCGATTCCAGGAGCGCCTCGGGCACGGCCGCGCAGTTGATGGCCAGGTAGGGCTTGGCGGTCCGGTCGCTGTGGCCGTGGATCGACCGAGCGACGAGCTCCTTGCCGGTGCCGCT
>JACQFK010000113.1 GCA_016200125.1 Planctomycetota bacterium | reverse complement strand
CCGATCGTGCTGTTCTTCACCAGCGAGGGTTGAGGCCCCTGCAAGAGTCTGAGCGCAGGTGCGTTCAGCGACGAAAAGGTGATCGAGGCGTCCAAGAGATTGACCTGCGTCTTCGTGGATTGCGACTGGGGGAAGAAGAACAAGGACTTGTCGGACAAGTACAAGGTCACCGGGTATCCCACGGTCGTCTTCTGCGACCCCGAGGGCAATTTCGTCACCAAGATGCAGGGCCGCGAGCCGGCCGACGTCGCCAAGGATTTCAAGACCCTCGCCGACAGCTATTCCGGCAAGCGCGAAGCGCCGCCGATCCCCGAGATTGTCGAGGTGCCCTTCGAGCAGGCGCGGGAGGAGGCGAGGAAGAAGTCGAAGCCGGTCGTGTACTACTTCTCCGACGATTCCCCCGCCTCGCTGTCCGTGAACCAGGCGATCATCGATCCCCTCCTGAGGGACACCTTCATCCGCTTCGTCTTCGCCAAGACCGCGTACCGCAAGGGCTCCCCCGAATGCGTGAAGTTCGACGTGAACCGGGCGCCCACGATCCTCGTGCTCGATCCGAAGGCCGAGAGGCCCGAGGAGAAGCCGCTGGCGCGGATCACGGGGAGCAAGACTCCGCGCGAGCTGAAGCGGGAGCTGGAGGCCGCGCTGCCGGAGCGGGCCCCCGAGGCCGCGCCGGCGTCCAAGCCCTCGGCGCCCTCGCCGCGGGAGCCCGAGGAGAAGCTCTCCGACGACCAGGTCGAGCGCCTCTTCATCCAGGCCCGGGTCGCGGTGGCCCGGGATCTCCTCAAGCGGGGGCAGAAGGAGAAGGCCGTCGAGGTCTTCGAGGACATCATCAAGTCCTATCCGAAGCACGTCGACACGGGCGCCGTGAGGAAGCTTCTGGAGGACGCGCGAAAGTAAGTCCCGGCGGCGGGCGTATTGAAGGGTGATGCTGCGCGCCGCGCTCCTCCTGCTCCTCGGCCTGCCGGCGCAGGAGAAGAAGGCCTCCGACAGCCCCTACTCGGCCTGGGCCCACGGCCCTCCGAGCGACCCGAACTTCTTCCCGGTCGCCGTCTGGCTCCAGGACCCGCGCAACGCCGCGAAGTACCGCGACGCGGGGATCAACACCTACGTCGCCCTCTGGCGCGGGCCGAACGCCGAGCAGTTCGACGCCCTCAAGGCCGCCGGGATGAAGCTGGTCTGCCACCAGAACGAGTTCGGGCTCTCCAGGAAGGACGACGCGACGATCATCGCGTGGATGCACGGCGACGAGCCCGACAACGCGCAGTCCAAGCCCGGCGGCGGCTACGGCCCGCCCATCTCCACCGAGAAGATCGTCGCCGACTACAAGAAGGTCCAGACCGCCGATCCGAGCCGCCCGGTGATGCTCAACCTCGGCCAGGGCGTCGCCTGGGACGGCTGGGTGGGCCGCGGCGTTCGGACCAACCATCCCGAGGACTACGCCGAGTACCTGAAGGGGAGCGACATCGCCTCCTTCGACATCTACCCGGTGGTCCACGACAAGCCCGACGTCGCGGGCAGGCTCTGGACGGTGCCCTTCGGCGTGGACCGCCTGCGCCAGTGGGGCGGCGGGAAGAAGATCGTCTGGAACTGCATCGAGGCGAGCCGCATCGACAACGAGAAGGTGAAGCCGAGCGCCGCGCAGATCCGGACCGAGGTCTGGATGTCGCTGATCCACGGCTCGGGCGGCCTGATCTACTTCGTCCACCAGTTCAAGCCGCGCTTCTCGGAGGCCTCGCTGCTGCAGGACGCCGAGCTGCTCGCGGGCGTGACCGCGATCAACAAGCAGATCCAGTCGCTCGCGCCGGCGCTGAACAGCCCGACGCTCGCCGACGGCGTCGTCGTCGCAAGCTCCGACAAGGAAGCGCCGGTCGACGCGATCGCGAAGCGCCAGGGGGACTCGACGTATGTCTTCTCGGCGGCGATGCGCGACAAGACGGCGAAGGCGTCGTTCGTCGTGAAGGGCGTGCGCGGCGCGGCGGAGGTGCTCGGCGAGAACCGAACGATCCCGCTGAAGGACGGCAAGTTCGACGACGACTTCAAGCCCTACGAGGTCCACCTCTACCGCATCAAATGAGGCAGGCCGCGCTGCTCGCCGTCCTCTTCTGCGGATGCCAGACGGTCCCGGCGGCGGCTCCCCGGCGGCCCAACGTCATCATCGTGCTCACGGACGACCAGGGCTACGGCGACCTGGGCTGCCACGGCAATCCCGTGCTCAAGACCCCGAACCTCGACCGCCTGCACGCGGAGAGCATCCGCCTCAGCGACTTCCACGCCGCGCCGATGTGCACGCCGACGCGGGGGCAGCTCCTGACGGGCCTGGACTGCCTCGCCAACGGCGCGATGAACGTGAGCAGCGGGAGGACACTGCTGAGGCGGGAACTGCTGACGATGGCGAATCACTTCGCGTCGGGCGGCTACCGCACGGGCGTGTTCGGCAAGTGGCACCTCGGCGAGAACTATCCCTACCGGCCGCAGGACCGGGGCTTCCAGGAGGCGCTCTACTATCCGTCGAGCCACATCTCCTCGGCGCCCGACTACTGGAACAACTGCTACTTCGACGACACCTACCGGCGCAACGGCCGGCTCGAGAAGGTGAAGGGCTACTGCACGGACGTCTTCTTCGGCGAGGCGATGGCGTGGATGAAGGGCTGCGCGTCGCGGAAGCAGCCCTTCCTCGCCTACGTCCCCCTGGCCGCCGCCCACGGCCCGCTCTTCGTCCCCCAGAAGTACCGCGACCTCTACCCGGACCAGCCGCGCAACGTCGCCAGCTTCTTCGGCATGATCGCGAACATCGACGAGAACATGGCGAAGCTGGAGGGGATGCTTCGCGAGACCGGCCTGCGCGAGGACACGATTCTGCTCTTCATGACCGACAACGGAGGCACGAACGGCGTGTCGGTCTACAACGCCGGCATGCGGGGCAAGAAGATCGACCTCTACGACGGCGGCCATCGCGTGCCCTGCTTCATCCGCTGGCCCGCCGGCGGGCTGCGTCCGCCGGGCGACATTGCGGACCTGACCGTGGTCCAGGACATCCTCCCCACGCTGCTCGATCTCTGCGGCGTGAAGGCGAACCTGGCGGGGGCCTCGGGCGTCAGCCTGGCGCCGCTGCTCCGGGGCGAGCCGATGATGAAGCTCGCCGACCGGATGT
>JACQFK010000112.1 GCA_016200125.1 Planctomycetota bacterium | reverse complement strand
ATGGACATTGCCGACGAGCAGATCGACGTGATGTCCAAGACCTTCCTGGGGCTCACCCTCAGCTGCGCCCGCTGCCACGACCACAAGTTCGATCCCCTCCGCGCGATCGACTACTACGCGCTCGCCGGCATCTTCCGGAGCACGAGCCTCATCACGGACTACAAGCCGCGCCCCGCGATCCTCTACGAGGCCGAGCTGCCGATCCCCGCGAACGTGGAGATCAAGGCGGAGTTCGCGAAGACGCTGGCCGATCTGAAGGCGGAGATCTCCGGCGCCGACGAGAAGAAGGCCAAGGATCTGAAAGAGAAGCTGAAGAAGCTGGAAGCCGAGGGTCCGGCCACCCAGCGGGCGATGAGCCTCGTCGAGACCCAGCCGCGCGACCTGGCGGTACACATCCGCGGCAGCCATCTGGCGCTCGCGAAGGACGTCACGCCGCGGGGATTCCCGAAGGTGTTCGAGATCGCCCTGACCCCTCCCGCGGTGGACGTCAAGAAGAGCGGCCGGGCAGAGCTCGCGGCCTGGCTCACGGACCCCGCCCATCCGCTCACCGCGCGGGTGATGGTCAACCGGATCTGGCAGGGCCACTTCGGCGAGGGGATCGTTCGGACGCCCTCGAACTTCGGCCTGAAGGGCGAGCGGCCGACCCATCCTGAATTGCTCGACTGGCTCGCGAAGGAATTCATCCGGCAGGGCTGGTCGGTCAAGCGGATGCAGCGCCTGATCCTGACGTCGGCTGCCTACAAGCGCTCCAGCGCGGCCGACGCCCGGCTTGCGGAGAAGGATCCGGAGAACCGGCTTCTGGGCCGGCAGAACCGCCGCCGCCTCGAGGCCGAGCCGATCCGCGACGCGCTGCTCTATATCGCCGGCACGCTCGATCTCGAAATGGGCGGCCCTGTGAAGGACGCGCCGCAGGGGAAGAGCTACTACAAGGGCGACGACAAGAACTACCTGGTTCCGCGGCGGACCTTGTACCTGCCCGTGCCGCGCCAGAAGCTCTACGAGCTGCTGCCGATCTTCGACTACTCGGACACCGCGGTCCACGTCGACAAGCGGCCCGTCACCATCGTGGCGCAGCAGGCGCTGTTCATGATGAACAACCCGCTGGTGCGGCAGCAGGCGAAGATCGTGGCCGGGAGCCTGACCGGCTCGGACGAGGAGCGGGCGCGCCAAGCCTGGCTGCGGCTGTTTTCGCGTCCGGCCACCGGGGCGGAGATCCGCGCGGTACTCTATCACGTGGACCGCTTCGGGAAGGGGACCGCGGCCTGGACGAACGTCGTCCACGCCCTGATGGCCTCGAACGAATTCCTGTTTGTGGACTGACGCGATGATCACGCGACGGGACATGCTCCGGCAGTGCGGTGCGGGCTTCGGCTCGCTGGCGCTGACCGGCCTGCTGGCGGACTTGTCCGCCGAAGCCTTGGCGAAGGCGGAGGCGCAGCAGACCGACTCTCTCGCGCCCCGCCCGCCGCAGTTCCCGGCGCGCGCGAAGCGGGTCATCTTCCTGTTCATGCACGGCGGGCCGTCGGCGGTCGACACCTTCGACTACAAGCCCCTGCTTCTGCGCGACAGCGGCAAGCCGCTGCCCTTCGCGAAGCCGCGGGTGGTTTTCGCCCAGACCAACAACCTGCTGAGGAGCCCCTGGGAGTTCTCACAGCACGGCGAGTCCGGCACCTGGGTGAGCAGCCTCTTTCCGAACGTCGCCCGGTACGTTGACGACCTGGCGATCGTGAAGTCGCTCCACGGGTCGAATCCCGCCCACGGCGGGGCCTGCCTCAAGATCCACACAGGCTCCGACACCTTCGTGCGGCCCAGCTTCGGGGCCTGGGTCAGCTACGGCCTGGGGACGGAGAACCGGAACCTGCCGAGCTTCATCACGCTCAATCCCACGCTCGGCCATGGCGGCGTGCAGAACTACGGCGCCGGCTTCCTGCCCGCGATCCACCAGGGGACGCGGATCGCGCTGCCGGCCGAGGCGAAGACGCCGATCACGATCCCGAACGCCACGAATTCCGAGCTCTCCGCGGACGAGCAGCGGCTCCAGATCGATCTCGTGCGCGAGATGGGGCGGCTGCAGAAGGAGCGGACGGGGGCCGACGCGGCCCTCGAGGCGCGGATCGAGTCGTTCGAGCTCGCCTTCCGGATGCAGTCCACCGCGCCCGGAGTCATGGACCTGAACGGGGAGTCCGAGGCGATGAAGAAGATGTACGGGCTGGGGGTGAAGCCGACCGACTCCTTCGCCCGGCAGTGCCTGCTCGCTCGGCGCTTCGCGGAGGCGGGCGTCCGCTTCATCCAGGTGACCCACGGCTACTGGGACCAGCACAGCGAGCTCAAGTCGAAGCACGAGCAGCTGGCCGCCGAGGTGGACCGTCCCATCGCCGCGCTGCTCTTCGATCTCAAGTCGCGGGGGCTGCTCGAGGACACGCTCGTGATCTGGGGCGGCGAGTTCGGCCGGACGCCGGTCGCCGAGGGGAAGGACGGGCGGGACCACAACCCGCACGGCTTCACGTGGTGGCTCGCGGGCGGCGGCGTGAAGGGCGGCCGGTCCTTCGGGAGCACGGACGACTACGGCTTCTACGCGGCCGAGGACAAGGTCCACGTGCACGACCTGCACGCGACGATCCTGCACCTCCTGGGCATGGACCACCTGCGCCTGACCTTCCGCCACGCCGGCCGCGACTTCCGTCTGACGGACGT
>JACQFK010000111.1 GCA_016200125.1 Planctomycetota bacterium | reverse complement strand
CCAGCGTCAGCCCGTCGAGAGTCCAGACGGAGGGCTTGGGAACGTGATGGGATTCGAGGTAGGCCGTCAGCAGCGGATCGTCGAGCCGGCGGGCGCGGAAGTCGGCTTCGGAACGGGCGGGGTCGAGCGGTTCAGGCTCCAGGCCCGAGCAGCCCGCGAGAAGAAGGAAGAGGGTCCCTCTCCGAAGCATCGGCCCACTATAAGCGGGCCCGACTTAAGAGGACGTGAAGCAGGGATTACGTTTTCGTCATCTGGGCGGGGAGGACCAGGCTGACGCGGGTCCCCTTGCCCGCCTCGCTCGCGATCTGCGCGCGGCCGCCGTGAAGTTCGGCGATGCTCTTCACGATCGCCAGGCCCAGCCCCGAGCCTCCCGTCGCCGCCGTCCGCGAGCGGTCCGCGCGGTAAAGCCGGTCGAAGACGCGCGGCAGATGCTCCGCGGCGATGCCGCACCCGGTGTCGGAGACCTCGATCTTGATCGTCCCGTTTTCCCGCGAGGCGCCCAGGGTGATCGTTCCGCCCCGCCCCGTGTGGGCGAGCGCATTCTCCACGAGATTGCCGACAGCCCGCTGGAGAAGCGTGCGGTCCAGGTCGGCGGGAACCGAGCCGGACGCCGTCAGTCCCAGCGTCACCCCCGACTCGCCGGCGGCCGCCTCGTAAAACTCCCGGACTCCGCCCAGTACCTGGGCGACGTCGAGCGTCTCGCGCTGAATCTGCGTCTCGGGATGTTCCGCGCGCGCCAGGAAGAGCAGGCTCTCGATCAACCGCGAAAGCCGGGCGGCTTCCTCGAGGAACGAGCTCAGGGTCTCGCGGTACTCCTCGGGAGAACGGGCCCTGCCGAGGGCGACTTCGACCTCGCCGCGGAGGTTTGACAAAGGAGTCCTGAGCTCGTGGGCGATGTCGGCGGAGAAGCGCGAGATCCGGTCGAAAGACTCCTGAAGCCGGTCCAGCATCTCGTTGAAGGTGCGCGCGAGCGTGCCCAGCTCCGCCGGAAATTCTCCGGCCGGCAACCGCTCCCCGAGAGTCGTGGACCGGATCGTGCGCGCCGTTTCCGAGATCCGTTCGACCGGCCGCAGACCCCGGCGCGCGATCTGATATCCGACGAACCCGCAGAGGACGAGGCTTACGCCCAGCAGCGGGAGGAGCCGGCTCCGGAATTCCGAAAGAAGCTTGTCTTCCTCGCTCCGGTCGAAGGCGACCTGGATCGTCCGTGCGAGGGGCCGGCCTCCAAGCGCGGCCGTCGCCGACATGACGCGGAACGATTCTTTCCCCGTTTGAACGGCCCTGCCGGCCGCCCCTTCCCGCGGCTCGGGGAATGCCCCTGCGGGCAGCCGTTCCGCCATCCCGGAGGTTTCGGCGACGACGCGGCCTTCTGGATCGAGGATGCGGATGAACATCCTCGTGTACTGCCGCGCGGTCGATTCGACTTCGACTTCCTGGCGGATCGCCGCCATTTCCCCCGGGTGATCCCGGAGGAGGATCCGGAGGATATGGATCTGATCGAGGATGGTCCCGTCATCCTCCCGGTCCAGGTTCCTGGCCAGCGCCCAGTAGAGATACCCCGTTGCCCCCAGGACCAGGAGGAAGGCGGACAGCGAGTACCAAAGGGTGAGCCGGCCCGCCAGACTTCCCCGGTCAGCGCGCGTCGTCGAAGACATATCCCATTCCGCGAACGGTGTGGATCAGCTTCCGTTCGAACGGTTCGTCGACCTTGGACCGCAGGCGCCGGACGTGGACGTCCACCACGTTCGTGCCGCTGTCGAAGTTCATATCCCAGACCTGCTCGGCGATCGCGGTGCGCGACAGCACCTCGCCGGCGCGGCGCGCGAGGAGCGCGAGGAGGGCGAACTCCTTGGGCGTGAGATCGAGCTTCTTTCCTCCGCGGGCCGCGCGATGGCGGACCAGGTCGATCTCGAGATCGGCTTTCTTCACGGTTTCAGACTGTCTCCCGGGGCCGCGCCGGAGGATGGATCGGACTCGCGCCAGGAGTTCCGAGAACGCGAACGGCTTGACGAGGTAATCGTCGGCTCCAAGATTGAGGCCCTTGACGCGGTCCGGGAGTCTGTCCTTGGCCGTCAGGAAGAGGACCGGCGTTTGAAGGCCCGCCCGCCGCAGTTCCCCGAGCACCGACCAGCCGTCGCGACCCGGGAGCATGACGTCGAGAATCACCAGTCCGTAATCACCGCGACGCGCCAGATCGAGGCCTTCTTCGCCCTGGCAGGCGATGTCGATGACGAAGCCGTTCTCGCTGAGCCCCTTGCGGAGGTAGGCGGCAGCCTTTTTCTCGTCCTCAATGACCAGGATCTTCATACGGCCTGTGTTATGGGGCGCGGCGGCCATGAAGTCAAGGGCGGACTACCCAACTCCCTCGTCGCCCTGATTCCGCCTACGCTTGGGACATGGGCGTGGCGCACCGCCCAAACTGCGCCCGATAACACCCGCTGCATACGCTGTTCCCGCTCAGGAATGGCGGTTCGGGTCCCCTCCGCGGTTTTGCAAGGAGGACATCAAGTCCGGGCATTAGCCCGGAACCCCGGATCTCCTCGGAATTATTGGCGGGAGCGCATGGGAATCGAACCCACCCACCAGCTTGTGACCAGTGCCTCGGTTTTGAAGACCGGGGAGACCACCAGGTACCCTTCCGCTCCCGGAAGCAACGACTCAGGAGAGCAACGACGACCTGGCCCCATAGGTATCCCGCTTCCCTGGGGAGAGCCTCCGGGGTCAAGGGCAGCCCGGAGGCTCTGCGGATGCGGTCTTTCTAAGCCGTCGGCACAAAGCAATTCCGGACCTTGCCGACGGGTAGCCGCTAGGAAGTGTGTTGTGTCCTATTATGACCTCAAGGGGCCCCCGCCAAGAGGTTCACGGCAGAATTGCAGCGGCGCCGATCGGGCTGTCTCCTGCAAGCCTGCGCTGGCTCGGAACACCCCCCCTGGGGCTTCGAGCGAAGGAGGGCGCCCGCAGCACCCCGACCCGCAAAAGATGGGGGAGCGAACCCGACCGAGTCCTTCCCGAAGGCATTTGAAGCTTTTTATCTCCAACCGCCGTTCATATTAATAGTAAATCATATAAATGACGGTACAGACGACATCGGGATGAGCAAACCCAGGCTTGCGGCGCTGCTCGCCGGGCTCCTTGCCTCAGGATGCGCCCGGAAGGAAGCGCCGGCGAAGCTCGTCGTCACGGGCGCCAGCACGATCGCCCCGCTCGCCGCGGAAATCGGGAAGCGCTTCGAATCGCAGCATCCCGGCGTTCGGGTCGATGTCCAGACCGGCGGATCGGCCCGCGGGGTCGCCGATGCGCGCCAGGGGCTTTCGGATGTCGGCCTGGTGTCGCGGCCTCTGAAGGACGACGAGAAGGATCTGCTCGCCTTCCCCATCGCCCGCGACGGGGTCTGCATCATCCTGCATCGGGGAAACCCCGTGACGGCCCTGAAGGATGATCAGGTCGTCGCGATCTACGCCGGGAAGCTCACGAACTGGAAGGACCTGGGGGGCAGGGAGGCGCCGATCACCGTGGTCAACAAGGCCGAGGGCCGATCCACCCTCGAGCTGTTCTGCCGCTTCTACAAGCTCAAGAACGCCGACATCAAGGCCCACGTCGTCATCGGCGACAACGCCCAGGGGATCAAGACCGTCGCCGGAAATCCCGACTCCATCGGCTACGTGTCGATCGGCAGCGCCGAGGTCGAGGCCAAGCAGGGGACGGCGATCAAGCTGCTTCCGGTGTCCGGAGTTCCCGCCTCGATCGAGACGGTCGCAAATGGGAAGTTTCCGCTCGCGCGGCCGCTCAACCTGGTCACCCGGAAGGCGCCGGAAGGCCTGGTCAAGGAGTTCATCGACTTCGCCCAGTCGGATAAGGTCCACGACCTCGTGAAAGAGCAATGCTTTGTCCCGGTCGCGCGCTGACGGCGTCCTGGTCTGGGTCTTGCGCGGGGCCGCCGCCGTCTCGGGCGCCCTGGCGCTCCTGATCGGGGTCTTCCTGGTCCTGGAGTCCCTGCCCGTTCTCCGGGACGTCGGCCTCGGACGATTCTTCTCGGACGCCTCCTGGCATCCGACGGAAGGCCTCTACGGGCTCAGCCCGATGCTCTGGGGAACGCTCTTCGCCATGGCGGGTTCGGTCCTGCTGGCCACGCCTCTCGGCATCCTTTCGGCCGTCTTCTGCCAGTACTACGCCCCGCTCCGTGTCGCCCGGAGCTACCGCAGGCTGATCGAACTCCTCGCGGGGATTCCGTCCGTGGTCTACGGGCTCTGGGGGCTCATGGTGCTCGTCCCCCTGATCGGACGCCTCCATCCTCCGGGCCCCAGCCTCCTGGCGGGCATCTCGGTCCTGTCCATCATGATCTTCCCCACGATCGCGCTCTCCGCCGACGCGGCCCTCGCGAACGTTCCCTCTGAATACTGGCGCGGTGCGGCGGCCCTGGGCATTTCGCGCTGTTCGACGATCCGGCACCTGGTCTTCCCCGCCGCCAAGTCCGGACTGTTCACGGGCGTCATCCTGGAAACCGGCCGCGCGATCGGCGAAACGATGGCGATCCTCATGGTCTGCGGCAACCAGATCCAGACTCCGCGCAGCCTCTTTGATCCCGTCCGTACCCTGACGGCGAACATCGCCCTCGAAATGGCCTACGCGATGGGCGGCCATCGCTCGGCGCTTTTCCTGAGCGGACTCATCCTGCTGGCGATGATCGTCCTGCTCGTGGCGGCAGCCGAGTGGATCAGCCGGGGGCGCATCTATGGATAGCTCCCGGGCGCGCTCGCAGGATCGACTGGCCACCGCCGTCGTGTGGTCCGTCGCGGCGCTGGTCACGGGCGGCTTCGCCTGGCTCCTGGGGGACATCGTCTGGCACGGTGCGGGCCGGATCTCCTGGGACTTCCTCTTCTCGCTTCCCCGGAACGCGGGCCGGGAAGGCGGCCTGGCCCCGATCCTCGCGGCTACCTTCCTGATCCTCCTGGTCTGCATGGCCGCGTCGCTCCCCCTGGGAGTGGGGACGGCGGTCCTGCTCGCGGAGTTCTCCGGCGAGGGTCTTTGTGCGCGCTTCGTGCGCCGAAGCCTCGACGTCCTGGCCGGGATTCCCTCGATCGTGTTCGGGCTGTTCGGGAATGCGTTCTTCTGCAAAGCCCTGGGGATGGGCTTTTCCATCCTGGCCGGCGGACTGACCCTGGCCTGCATGGTGCTCCCGATCCTGATCCGGGCGACGCGAAAATCTTGCGCGAGTGCGTCGCTGCAAAGCCGGCTGTGCAGCAGAAGGCTTGCCTGAATACAATCGCCAAGCGCTGCTTCAAGGCCGTCGGCAACGGATACGATTCCACCATTCGCGACTGCAACCGGCGCGAAGAGGCGGCGTGGGATGGAATCCTCAATGCGCGCTACAAGGAGCTGGGCGAAAATCTCGGTGCGCCGCAAATGAAAAAGCTGCGTGACGAGCAGCGCGCCTGGATCCGGAAGCGCGACAAATGCAATGCCCTTTACGAGCAGATGGGAGGCACGATGGCGCATCCGCGGATCGCGCAATGCCTCAGCCGCGAAACATCGCAGCGCGCGATCTATCTGATCAACTACAGGCCGAAGTGACGCGCGACGCCATTAACGTCTTACGTCCGCGAATCAGCTAGTGCATTGGCCGACTCTGATGGAGGCGCGGCCATGCTTCGTGTG
>JACQFK010000110.1 GCA_016200125.1 Planctomycetota bacterium | reverse complement strand
GTTCCCGGCCGGTGATCTGGAGGGGGCCGCGGGAGAAGATCTGGGCGAACTTCGCCGCCGGCTCGACGGGCGCCTTCCTCCCGTTCAGGAAGGCCGAGGGGTCGTTCCCGAACTCGACGAAGCCGTTCTTCCGGATGTGGTACTCCTTGTTGATCGCGTCGTCGGTCACGAGTCCCTCGCCCGACAGGAGCCCCTCGGGCCCCGACAGGTCGAACTCGCTGTCCACCTCCAGGCTCGTGACGGTCAGCTCCTTGAGCGGCTCGCCGTGCTCGGCGCAGCGGCCGGGCGAGGCGAGGGGCTTCCGGCAGCTGGGGCATTCGTACATCCGGTTGAAGCGGAGCAGGGCGCTGGAGGCGAGCAGCACCGTGTCCACCTGGGGGGGCTTCTCGTCGTCGTTCCGCTTCACCACGCGCACGTGATCGTTGAGCTTCAGCGTGCGGGCCGGGTGGTCGTAGCGGCCGCGGTCGGCCTGCACGACGATCTCCTTGGAGAGCTTGTCCCTGTCGGGCGTGGTGAAGTAGTTCGCCTTCACGCCGCGGAGGTCGAAGATCTTCTTGTCGAAGTCGACCGGGACCGCCTCGTCGCCGGTCATGAAGACGGTGAATTCCTCGACCTCGGTCTTCGTCTTCGGGTCGAAGCGGGTATCGATGCGCTTGTACTTCCAGTTGCGGATGGGCTCCTTGGGCGCCTTGGGATCCTGGCCCTTCTCCTGCGGCTGCTGGAGAGCGCCGAGCACGACGAGGAGCGCGAGCGTCCGCATCTACACCACCCCCACGTCCAGGAGGTCCTGGACGTCGAGCATCCCCACGGGCTCGCCCTTTTCGTTGACGACGGGCAGCTCGTCGATCTTCTTCTCGTGGAGGATCTTCAGCGCCTCGCTGGCGAGGCGGTCGGGCGTGATGGTCTTGGGGTTGGAGGTCATGACGGCGGAGATCTTCGACTGGAAGAGCTTGGGATCCTGGCTCATCTTCCGGCGGAGGTCGCCGTCGGTGAAGATGCCCGTCAGCTTCCCGGCGCCGTTCACGATCGTCACCGCGCCCGCCCGGGCCCGGGTGATGGTCGCGATCGCCTCGGTGAGCGGCGTGTCCTCGCGGACGATGGGATTGCGCTCGCCGGTGCGCATGACGTCGGAGACCTTGAGGAGCTTGCGGCCCAGGTCGCCCCCCGGGTGGTAGAAGGAGAACTGCTCCTTGTCGAAGCCGCGGGCCTCCAGGACGCAGAGGGCCAGCGCGTCGCCGAGCGCCAGGATGGCGGTCGTCGTGGCGGAGGGCGCGAGCTTGAGGGGACAGGCCTCCTCGATGCGGCCGAGCTCGACCACGATGTCGGAATTGCGCCCCAGCGTCGAGCCTTTCGACGCCGTGATGGCGACGATCCTTGCGCCGATCTGCTTGATCGACGGCAGGAGCCGGACCACCTCCTCGGTCTCGCCGCTGTTGGAGATGGCGAGGACGACGTCGGCGGCCAGCACCCGGCCCAGGTCCCCGTGGTAGGCCTCGGCGGGGTGGAGGAAGATGGACGGGGTGCCGGTGGAGGCGAAGGTCGCGGAGATCTTCTGGCCGACGAGGCCCGCCTTGCCCATCCCGGTGACCACCAGGTGGCCCTTGGCGGCGGCGACGGCCTCGACGGCGGCGTCGAATTCGGGGCCGATGCGCCCGGCGAGCGAGAGCACGGCCTAGGCCTCGATCCGGAGGATTTCCCGCGCCTTCTCCCGATTCATAAAGCATGAAATTATAGCAGGATTGACACCCCCCGGAAAGGGCCGGATAATCGGCTTCCGCAGCATGGGCAAAAGGAAGGGCGGCTACGCCCCGCCGTACTCCAAGCACAGCTTCCTGGTCCACGGGAAGTTCATGACCACCAAGTGGGATTTCTCCCACCACGTCGTCCCCCCGATCTCCTCCTCGAGCACCTACCGCCTCGAGACCGCCGAGCGGGGCGCCGCGGGCTTCTGCGGCTTCTGCGAGCCCGGGGACCGCTCCCACAAGCGCAGCGAGATCTTCATCTACGACCGGCTGGACGAGCCCACCCGCGCGATGCTGGAGGAGCGGCTCTCCTTCGTCGAGGGCGGCGGCGCCTGCGTCACCTTCTCGACCGGCATGGCGGCGATCGCCGCGGCCCTGGGCGTGACGGTCCGCGCGGGCGACGAGATCGTGGCCCACCACGCGCTCTACGGCTGCACCTACAGCCTGCTCACCAACTGGATGCCCCGGATGGGCGTGAGCGTCCGCTACGTCGACCTGACGAAGCCCGGGAAGCTCTCGGGCCTCCTCAAGCGGAAGACGCGCGCGGTGATCTACGAGACCCCCGTGAACCCGACCCTCGAGCTGATCGACATCGCCGCGGTGAGCGCGGCCTGCCGCAAGCGCGGCGTCGTGTCGATCGTCGACAACACCTTCGCCACGCCGTTCTGCCAGCGGCCCCTGGCGCTCGGCGCGGACATCGTCTGCCACAGCCTGACGAAGAACATCTGCGGCTTCGGGACCGACATGGGCGGCGCCGTGATCCTCGATGCGGCGCGGGAGAGCGAGCTGCTCCTCTATCGGAAGGACTTCGGCGGCGTCCTCTCGCCCAAGAACGCCTGGCCCATCCTGGTCTACGGCCTGCCGTCGCTGGAGCTCCGCCTGCGCAAGGAGGAGCAGAACGCGCTCGAGGTCGCGCGGTTCCTGGAGAACCATCCCAAGGTCGAGCGCGTCTCCTACCCGGGCCTCGAGAGCTTTCCGCAGGCCGAGCTCGCGCGGCGCCAGATGACGGACTTCGACGGCAGCTTCGCCCCCTCCAACATGATCTACTTCGTCATGAAGGGCGGCGGGAAGGCCTCCTCGAGGCTGGTGAACCACTGCTCGAGGCATTCCTACACGATCACCCTCGCCGTCTCGCTGGGGCAGATCCGGACCCTGATCGAGAAGCCCACGGGCATGACTCACTCGGCGCTGCCCGCGGCCGTCCAGCGGGCCGGCCACCTCTCGCCGGGCGGCGTCCGCCTGTCCATCGGGATCGAGGACGCGGGCGACATCATCCACGACCTCCGGGAAGCGCTGAAGACGTGCTAGTCCTCAAGAACCTGCTCCGCCGCCGCACGCGGACGCTGCTGTCGCTCCTCGGGATCGCCATCGGGATCGCCGCGATGATCGCCTTCAACGCGGTCGCCCGCGGCTTCAAGTCCAGCATCGACCGCTACATGCAGGGCAGCGGCGCCGAGATGCTGGTCGTCAACAACTCGGCCATGGCCCCCGAGTACAGCCGGATCTCGCTGGAAGAGGTCGAGTTCCTCCGGGGCCTGCCGGACGTCGACCACGTCTCCCCCGGCACCTTCACCATCATCGCGGGGCGCGTGCTGAAGATCGTGAAGCCCGACACGAAGCTGAAGTTCCTCACGGTGTTCGGGCGCATCCCCGGGGACCGCCTGGTCGAGAAGTTCCGGCGCTCCATCGAGGGGAGGCTCCTCCAGGACGAGGACGAGATGATCCTCGGCAGCGACGCCTCGCGCGACCTGAAGGTGAAGCTCGGGGACACGCTCACGCTGCTCAACCGGACCTTCAAGATCGTCGGGGTCTACCAGTCGGACGTGAAGTTCTAGTCGGCCGGCTGCGTGATCTCCAGCGCCGTCGTCCAGAAGCAGCTGGCGATGGGCTCCTCCGTCGGGCTCTGCTTCCTCTACCTCAAGCCCGGCGTGGACTGGAGGAAGGTCCGCGACGCCATCGAGTCGAAGGCCGCGAACCTGGCGGCCATCCAGACCAAGGACTTCACGCAGTACTACAACCAGCTCGACTACATCGACTGGTTCGTCGGGATCGTCTCGCTGATCAGCGTGATCGTCGGCGGCCTCGGCGTCCTCAACACGATGCTGATGGCGGTGTCGGAGCGGACGCGCGAGATCGGCACGCTGCGCGCGGTGGGCTGGAGCCGGGGGCAGGTGCTGCGGCTGATCCTTGCCGAGGGGCTGGTGATCAGCGTGGTGGGGGGCGGCCTGGGGCTCTTCCTCGGCACCTTCGGGGCCGAGACGCTGATCCACTGGGCGCCGCGGGGCCTCGACACCCGCTACTCCGTGTTCCTCTTCGTCGAGGGCTTCGCCATCGCGCTGGCGCTGGGCTTCTTCGGGGCGCTGTATCCCGCCTGGCAGGCGAGCCGGCTCTCGCCCATCGAGGCGCTGAAGTATGAGTGAGCCCGCCCTCCGCGCCGTCGACCTCGTGAAGCGCTACCCCCGCGCGGACATCACCGCGCTGGCGGGCGTGTCGGTCGACGTCGAACGCGGCCAGTTCTTCTGCATCATGGGGCCGAGCGGCTCGGGCAAGTCGACCTTCCTCAACCTGATCGGCGCGCTGGACACCCCCACGAGCGGGGAGGTGGTCCTGAACGGCCGCCCCCTCTCCAAGGAGCGCGACCTCGACTCCGTGCGCGCGCGCGAGGTCGGGTTCATCTTCCAGCTCCACAACCTGATCCCGACGCTGTCGTCGATCGAGAACGTGGAGATCCCGATGATGGCGCTGGGGGTGCCGCGCCGCGAGCGGCGGGCCCGGGCGATCGAGCTCCTGGGCGACGTGGGGCTCTCCCACCGCCTGAATTCGATCGCGACGCGGCTCTCGGGCGGCGAGCGCCAGCGGGTCT
>JACQFK010000101.1 GCA_016200125.1 Planctomycetota bacterium | reverse complement strand
GCGGCGACGAAGGCGAGCTTCGGATAGATCTCGTGGACCAGGACGAATCCGGCGATCGAGCCGATGAACAGGAGAAAGAGGGCCAGGCAGCCCAGCTTGCCGGAGCGGGGCGACCGGATGTGTTCCTGCATGACGTCGATCCTCCGAGGGTCCGGGCCGCTCCCCCCGCAGGGGGGGAGTTCACTGGAAGTTGATCGGCAGGAAGACCGCTCCGGCTTGACGGATTGGGAGGCGGGCCGGTCAGACCAGCGCTTCGCTGGTCGTCCGCGCGACGCGCTCGGCCGTCTTCCAGCGGTCGTGCATCCAGAACCACTGGTCCGGGTGCTGGCGGATGCACTCCTCCAGCCGGTCGCTGTAGGCCTGGGTCAGCGCCTTCACGGGATCGGGCTCGCCGCGGTAGGCCTCCGGATAGATCGGATCGGAGCAGACGGCGTAGTTCAGCCGCCCCTCGCGGAAGGTGTTCACCAGCACGATCGGGGAGTTGTACTTGAGGGAGAGGGTCGCCGGAGCCCGGTGCGTGGACGCGGGCCGCCCGAAGAAATTCACGTAGACCCCCGCCTGCCGCGCATCCTGGTCGACCTGGACCACGAGCATTCCGCCGCGCTGCAGGACCCGGATCATCTCCCCCAGGGCGCGGTCCCGCGGGATGATCTTCTGGCCCGTCTGGGTCCGGAAGCGCTTCAGGTAGCGGTCGATCCAGGGATTGTCGATGGGCCTCGCCAGCGACTGGATCGGATAGCCCGCCATCGTCGTCGCCAGGCCCCCGATCTCCCAGTTGCCCAGGTGGCCGATCACCACGATGACTCCGCGGCCCGCCTCGGCGCAGCGGTCGAAGACGTCGTAGCGGACCAGCTTCACGTATTCGGAGATCGCGCGGCGCTTCATGAGCCGGGGGAGCATGAGCATCTCGATGAACCCGAGGCCGACGTGCTCGTAGACCCGCTCGATGAAGGCGGGGATCCGGTCGGCGGGACAGACGCCGCTGGACTTCTCCAGGTTCTTGGCCGCGATGCGGACGTGCTTCCGGTCGATCGTCCGGATGATCCAGGCCAGCACCCGGGAGATGGACGGGGCCAGGCGATAGGGGAACATGTCGATGACCATGACCATGACGCGCAGCACGAGGTAGAGCAGGAACTGGACGGGCCGGACCTCGTGGAGGCGGAATTTCTCCCGGCGGCTCACTCGGAGCCCCGGCGGATCGGCGCGGCAGGAAGCGTCACGACATTCAATTTAGCGGAAGGAGCTTTCCGAATCTAGAGCGCCGTAGACTATAGGGATGCGCCGCCGGCTGCCGGTCCTCTTCCTCGCGCTGGGAGTCCTCTCCTGCGCCTCGCCCGCGCCGAGGGGCAGGACCTACCGCGTCTACTTCCTGGGCGGCCAGTCGAACATGACCGGGTTCGGCACCACCAAGGACCTGCCCGAAGAGCTGCGCGGACCCGTTCCGGGGGTTCTCATCTTCCACGGAAACCCCTGCCCCGACGCCCAGCCGGTGGACGGCCGCGGGATCTGGTCGAGGCTGGAGCCGGGCCACGGCGCGGGCTTCCGCTCCGACGGCAAGGTGAACGTGCTCTCCGACCGCTTCGGCTGCGAACTGTCGCTGGGGCGGCGCCTGCGCGAGGTGGATCCCGGCAGCGGCGTCGCCCTGATCAAGTACGCCCGCGAGGGGAGCTCCATCGACGCCGCCGCAGCCGGGAACTGGGGCTGCTGGGACCCCGACTATAAAGGAGTCAACCAGTACGACCACTTCCTGGCGGCGCTGCGCGGCGCCTTCGCCGCGCGCGACCTCGACGGCGACGGCGAGCCCGACACGCTGGAGCCGGCCGGCATCGTGTGGATGCAGGGGGAAAGCGACGCGGCCCGCGGAGGCGAGGAGACGGCGCGCCGCTACGAGGCCAACCTCAAGCGGCTGATGGACCTGATCCGCGCCGCGCTCCGGGTGGACGACCTGCCCGTCGTCATCGGCCGCATCTCGGACTCCCGCCAGGGAGGCAAGCCGATGTGGATCAACGGCGGCCTCGTCCGCGCCGCGCAGGCGGCCTACTGCGAGAAGGACGGCGCCGCCGCGCTCGTCACGACCACCGACGCGTACGGCTACAGCGACCCCTGGCACTACGACAGCGCGGGCTACCTCGACCTCGGGAAGGAATTCGCCGAGGCGCTCGTGAAGCTGCAGCTCAAGGCGCGATCGAAATGAACACGCGATCGTCGACGTCGTCCAGATCCCCGCGATCCCAGGTCTCGTCGAAGATCTTCAGCAAATCCGTGGAGCGGTAGATCCGCACCCTCAGATGGGTCAGCGAACCGAGCCTGAAGCGGAATCCGACGGACTGGCCCGGGTCGACCCAGAGATCGGCGTGATCATCCCAGGAGAAGCCCGACCAGTATTCGGCCTCCGCCGCGACCTGCACGGAGTGAGTCCCCTGGTTGTCGACCGTCACCCACACCCAGTCCGTGTGGTCGTGCCGGCAGCTCGGGAGGATCGCTGCGGCCGCCAGCAATAGGATCAGTTTCAAGCCGGTCTTCCGCATGGGCCTCCTCCTGTGCTCCTCGGCGCAAAGCTCAGGCCAATGCCGGGCTAGGCGAAAGCGGCGTCCTTCCCCTCGTAATTCTACCCGACCTCCCGCAGTTTTACGCGCG
>JACQFK010000100.1 GCA_016200125.1 Planctomycetota bacterium | reverse complement strand
GTCCCCAGCGTCGCCGTCGCCCTTTTGGAGTCGTTCCGCGAACTGCTCGTCGACGAGAACCCGACGCGCGTCGAGCATCTTTGGCAGAAGATCTTCCGCTCCCATCGCGACATGCGCGGCGGGCCGTTCATGACGCACACCATTTCGGCCATCGACATGGCCCTGTGGGACATCACCGGCAAGGCCTGGGGCGTGCCGGTCTACCGCCTCCTGGGCGGCCCCTGCCGCGACAAGATCCGCCTCTACCCCTCCGCCAAGGCCACCAAGGTCGGCACCGGCGGGCCCCACCCCTGGTCCGGCAACCCGAAGGACATCGAGAACCTCACCCGCATGGTCGAGGAGGCGCGCAAGCGGGTCGGCCCCGACGGCAGCGTCATGTTCGACGCCCACTGCGCCGTCCCGCCGCCCATGCTCATCCAGCTTGCGGCCGCGATCAAGGCCTACGACGTCCTCTGGATCGAGGAGCCCGCCGTGCCCGGCAACATCGAAGTCTTCAAGCGCCTCAAGCAGGCGATCCAGATCCCGCTCGCGACCGGCGAGCGCGACCGCACGATCTGGGGCATGATCCCCTATCTGCAGGAGCGCTGCATCGACATCCTCCAGCCCGACTGCGGCCACACGGGCGGGATCAGCCAGATGAAGAAGATCGCCACGCTCGCCGAGGCCTACAACACCCCGCTCGCGCCCCACTGCACGATGTCGGAGCTCGGCCTCAGCGCCAGCCTCCACGCTTCGGCGGCCATCCCCTTCCTCCTGATCCACGAGGCCTACCTGGACGGCCACATCATGCCGCCGGGCGTCGCGAAGAAGAACTGGACGGTCGACAAAGACGGCTACGCCTCGCTGCCCCAGGGCCCGGGCCTGGGCGTCGAGATCGACGAGGAGATGATCGCGAAGGTCCAGGCCGACCCCAAGCGCAAGTACAAGTGGCCGACCCCCAAGCAGCCCGACGGCTCCGTCACGGACTACTGATCCGGCCACACTGAGGGGCCTCCGGGCTTTGTACTGGGTATAGAGCGCACGGAGGTGATCCTGTGGCCCACGAGACCTTCCAGGCCGGCGACCTCACGGCGGTGTTCGGCGACAACGAGGACTACGACAACCGCCGCTACGGCTACAACGGCATCCAGCGCCTGGTCTACAAGAACAACCCCAACTCGCTCTTCGGCGTCGCCGGGCTCAACCACGAGCACATCTTCGACGGCGAGCAGGACCTGCGCGGCGACACGAAGGTCTTCTTCGAGCCCCGCAACTTCCCCATCTCCTTCAAGCGGATCTCCGACGTCGAGGCCGAGCTGCACCAGGAGGCCACGCCCAGCTTCTTCCTCGAGAGCTGGACGCGCTTCAAGCTCGTCGCGCCCCACTATGTCGACTTCACGTTCCGATTCAAGCCCCACCAGCACGCGTTCCGGAACGGCTACATCGGCCTCTTCTGGGCGAGCTACATCCGCGAGCCGGAGAACAAGAGCATCTACTTCCGCGACGACAAGGGCTGGGTCCAGTTCTGCACCCAGTTCCACAACGACCAGAGCAGCGTGCGGCACCTGGACGACAAGATCGAGCTGAAATTCGCCCAGGGCGCGCGGGCCTCGCTGTACCAGAGCCTCTCGACGATCCGCTACTCGGACCCCTTCTACTATGGCTACTCCGGCGACCAGGTCTACGCGCTGATGTTCGACCGCAGCGAGGGCATCCGCTTCACCCACTCCCCGAGCAGCGGCGGGATTCCCTCCTATCCCAACCCCGCCTGGGACTGGCAGTACATCATCCCCAGGTACGAAGTGCTCCAGGAGTACTCCTACCGCGCCCGCGTGGTCTACCGCGAGAAGTGCCCGCGCGAGGAGATCCAGAAGGAGTTCAAGACCTGGCGCGAGTCGCTCAAGTGAGGCCGCGGGCGATCCTCGTCCTGCTTTTGCTTCCCAGCGCCTGTGCAGCTCCGCAGCCCGCAGCTTCCGGCGCGGCGCTTCCGGCCGCCTACTACCGCCTGATCGACGAGGCCGCGGAGCAGCTTTCAACGACGCTCGATGCCGAAGGGATCCGCACGAACACCGGCGCGATCCTGGCCGGCGCCGTCCTCTACCGGAAATCCGGCGACCGCCGCCGGCTGGATCTCGCCCTGCACGCGGGCGACCTGCTCGCCGCCGAAAGCGAGGCGGGCCGCATGACCGAGTGGCTCAACCACCGCTGGCTCCTCGCCCCTTGGATCGACGCCTGGCGGCTCCTCGGCGCCGAACTGGGCGACGAACGGCGCGCCCGCTGGCGGAAGGAGATCGAGAAGAACCTCCGCGAAGCCGCCACCGACGTGGCCGCCCGCCAGGACTATCCCCGCTTCCAGTCGCCCTTCATCCGCACCTCGCCCAACCATCTCTCGATCTGGGCCTCGACCGTCCACCTCGGCGGCAAGGTCTTCGGGAACGCCGAGTGGGAGGCGCTGGGCGGCCGGGTCATGCACCGCTTCGCCGCCCAGGAGCAGATGCCCGACGGCACCTGGGGCGAGCACAGCAGCGCGGGGCCGACCACCGGCTACAACTACCTGACCACGACGAGCGTCGCGCTCTACGCGGAACACAGCGGCGATCCCGACGCGGTCGCCGCGCTGCGCCGCGCCCTCGACTTCCACGCCCATTTCACCTGGCCCGACGGAACGCCGGTGGAGGTCGTGAACGACCGCAACCGCCACGGCGGCGTGGACGCCTGGGGCCACTTCGGCTTCTCGCGCTTCCCCGACGGCCGCCGCTACGCCGAGTTCCTCACGCGCCTGCTCGGCTCCAAGCCGCCCCGCGGCGAGGCCCTCAGCCGCCTGGCGCAGAACGCGCTCTACTGGCACGAGGGGCCCTCCGCTCCGATCCCCCACGACCTGGACGCCTGGGTCTACCCGATGAAGGTCCCCGCCTCGATGCGCAAAAGCGGGCCCTGGTGGATCGGCCTCTCGGCGCTCATCGCCACGCAGGCGCCGCGCAACCAGTTCTACCTCGACCGCCAGGGCCACCTGAGCCTCTACCACCAGAAGACCGGCCTGATCGTGAACGGCGCCAACTCCAAGCGCCAGCCCGAGCTGGCGACCTTCTCGGAGAAGATCCAGGGGCAGACCTACCACCTGCCGATCTCGAGCGCGCTCGACCTGAGCGGCCCGGCCGACCGCCTCTCCCTGGCCTACAACTCGTTCTGGGCCGACCTCCGCCTGCGGGCGGCGTCGCCGTCGCGGATCGAGATCGCGGTCGAGATCACCGAGCAGGGCCGCGTCGAGGAGGCCCAGCTCAGCCTCCAGCTCGTCGTGAAGGCCGGCGAGGCGCTCGAGACCGGCAAGGGCCGCGTGACGGCGAGCGCCGAGCGTGTAGACGTGGAAGATGTCGCCGGCTTCGTGCGCCACCACGGCTGGAAGCTCTCGGTCGACGCTCCCGCGCGGCTCGCCTGGCCGGTCTTCCCCTTCAATCCCTACTCGAACGGGCCCGAGACCTCGCTCGAACGGGCGGTGGCGACCCTCTCGATCCCCCTTCACCCCGCGGCGAAGGGCGGCCCCTTCAAGACCCAGAAGATCGCGCTCGTTCTCGAGATCGAATAGCGATTCGGGAACCTTTTCCCCTCCCCCATCGTACGAATAGAATCCGGCGGGCCCGCCGTTCTGTTCAGGTCCCCCGGTTTTGGGAATGGCAGCACCCCAGGGAGGAGAAGAACCATGATGCTTCGTAAAACGGCGGCGGTCTGGGTCATCCTCGCGGCGTGGGCGACGGCCGGCCTGGCGGCCGACGACGCCAAGCCCGAGGGCACGTGGAAGTGGAGCGTCGAGCGCAACGGCGAGAAGATCGAGACGACGCTCAAGCTGAAGATGGAGGGGGACAAGCTGACCGGCACGATCACCGGCCGCGACGGCAAGGAGACGGCCATCGAGGAGGCCTCCTGCAAGGACGGCGAGGTGAAGTTCCAGATCACGCGCGAGCGCAACGGCGAGAAGGTCGTCGTCAAGTACAGCGGCAAGATCGACAAGGACACGATCACGGGCAAGTCCGAGGCCGGCGACCGGTCCCGCGACTGGAAGGCCGAGCGGTCGAAATAGTTCGCCGAGTCCCGTGGACCGGCGTAGGATACTCGAGAATAGAAACCTACAGGAGGAGATGGGCATGATCTATCGCGCGATTGTTCCCGCTGTGCTGGCCCTCGCGGTGGTCGTGGTGGGCGCCACGATGACGCAGGACGCCCCCAAGAACACCAAGGAAGTCATGGCCCTGCACAAGGGCGACGACTCCCTGCTCAAGAAGATCACGGGCGGCAAGGGGAGCGACGAAGACCACAAGAAGCTCCTGGCGGCCTACGAAGTCCTGGCGGCGCAGAAGCCGTCCAAGGGCGACGACGCCAGCTGGAAGGCCAAGACCGCGGCCCTGATCGCGGCGGCGAAGGACCTGGTCGACAAGAAGGCGGGCGCGGCGGACGCGCTCAAGAAGGCCAGCGACTGCAAGGCCTGCCACAGCGTCCACAAGGGAAAATAGTTCAGTTCGGCTTTACCAGGAGAGCCCGCGTTCGATAGGGAGCGCGGGCTCTTTTTTTATTTCGCGAGCCGCTTTTCCAGGGCGGAGATCGCCAGCGCGTAGACCGACAGGACGTGGTCGCGCTCGTGGTCGCTCGCGAAGACGCCGTTCTTCAGGATCTTCTCCCGCGCCTGGCCCATCTCGTCGAGCAGGCTCTTCGCCGCGCCCGCATCGAAGTGCTTGCGGCCTCCGACCTCCACGTGCAGGGCGCTCGTGTGGGCGAAGAGCGGCCCGCCCAACTCGCTGCGCGGAACGTCGGCCTGCGGCGCCTCCTTCGTGGGCGGCGGGGGGATCCGCAGGGCGAACCAGCAGGGCCCCTCGACGCTCAGGCTCTTCTCGATCGACGCCGCGAAGTGGCCGTCGCGGACGCGGGTGTCGATCCCTTCCAGCACTTCGCCGTTGCGGATCAGCTCCAGCCGCCGGAAATTCACGCGGCCCAGGGCGCTCGCCTTCAGGCGGACGGACCGTGCGGCCTCGAGGCTGACCGTCTCTCCCGGCCCCTTGCCGTCCACCTCGAGGTCGAGGAAGGGCCCGTTCGTGATGAAGGTCCGACCCGCCTCGAGCGCGCGGAGCCAGTCCCGCGGCGCCGAGAGCGTCTGGACCGCCGCGTAGGCCCGCGAAAAGTCGTAGATGAACCAGTCGGTGCCGGTCGAGAACGGCACGCGGAGCCCCGCGTTCAGGTAGCGGTAGAAGGTCTCCTGGTAGCCGTGGTGGGCCTCGGGATCGCCGTCGAAGATGTTCTGCGCATGGGGCCGGCCGCCGATCCAGTTGGGGATGTCCTCGAGCCCGAAGGTGTTGTGGCACCAGAGGATCGTCGCGCCCTGCTTCTTCGCCTCGTCGATGCCCTGCTGGAGCGGCGGCGCGT
>JACQFK010000094.1 GCA_016200125.1 Planctomycetota bacterium | reverse complement strand
GATGCGGTCGTCGTTCATCTGCCGGAGAAACTGCCTCCAGTTGCGCCCGAAGGCAAAACGTTCGCCGCCGCCGACTTCCCGTTCCCAGGATTCACTCATGGGGCCTGAATCATCCGGCTGCCGTCGACCACCAGGAGGTCTTCGAGAATATTGATCGTATGGATCTTGCTGTTTCCCTCGACGCCGTCCAGTGGCAGGAACCCCCGCAACTCCCGTTCCTCGTACTCTCTCTCGTTCATCCGGACAATCTCGAAGAAGACGATGGAACGCCCGTATCCACCGACGCAATTCTGGCCGGGGCGGATCAGCCGCTCACCCTGCCGAAGAATGGAGCCGGCCATCCGTGCCCCGCGCAAGCTGCTCCTGATCGGATTGAGCGGATGGGAGACCCATCCGTCAAATAGGGTCCGAGAATGGAACAGATAGAGGTTGTTGTGATGCTCCACCTCGTACGGCTTGGTTGTGAAGAGCCAGAATCGACCTTCGTGGCTATGAACGACGCTGTCCACCAGGGAGACGCCGTCAAAAATCTTCGCGGCTTCCTTCCACTGATCGGGGAACCGCATGCATTCGTAAAAGACCAAGGAACGCGTCCGAGACTGCTCCGGCAGCATGAGGAGTCGCCCCTCGTGATGGAGCACGAAGGGGAACGAAAGATGGAACTCCCGCTCCAGCACGGGCACGGAAGGCCCCAGGCTCCCGTCCGATCCCAGGTCCGCCGCTGAGATCACGCCCTTGTTCTTCCGGTAGTCGAAGTCCTCCAGAAACACCACCGTCCTGCCGTCGAACTTCGCCGGAAACGGATCCGCGATAAACCGGGCAGGCTCAGGAACGGACCAATGGATTTCGGGAGTCCCGGACGACGGGTCCCAGGGCGCCACTCCACGCGCGCTGCCCGTGCCGACGAACCACTGTTCCCGCTGCTGACGGGGCTGGAGCCGCGACCGGACAAAGCGCGGCATCAGTCTTCCCAGGATGAAGAACATCATCTGGGAATTGCTGGGCGTCGTATAAAGCTTCCGTTCGTAGGCTCGGGCGCTCGGTTTGAATTCTGAGAAGAACGATTCCCGCTGCGCCGAGTGTCGGAACACTGCCGCGACCGCATCGTCAAACACGCGTTGACACGCAGCCTGCAGGTGGGCCTGATTGCGGACTGGCGACGAGAAGTCGGTCTGAAGAAGGCTCTTCCCAAGAACGATTCCGCCGTCGAGTTCCTCGGTAAGCACCTGGAGTGTGAGGCCCGTGACCGGGTTCCTTTCGTAGACCTCCCAGAATCCCGCCGGCCCTCCGCGGTAAAAGTCGTTGTCGCCGTGGTGATAGCTCCACACTCCGAAGGCGGCCGCCTGGAGGATCCTTCCTTTAAGGATCTTGAAACCGAACCTCAGCAGGATGTCGAGCCGGCGGGACTCGATTCTCGCGATGGTTCTGCGGGAGAATCGGTGGACGAACTTCTTCCCGCGGGGCTTTGCCTTGAGCAGGGGAATTCCGGCGAGGAGCGCACTGACGTCCTGCTCGGGAGCCCCCAATCCCTGACTGGCGACTCGTCGCCGCTCCCAGGTGACATATCGGTTGTAGAGAAAATTGTTCTTCCAGAGCTTTTGCGGGAGACTTCTCCGGACCGGGCGGTCCTCCGAGGCGTTCAGGAGGACCAACTCCACGCACAGCCGCGGGTCGGTGAGGATTGCTCGCACGATTCCAGCGACCCAGGCAGGCAATGTGAAGCCGTCCAGGAGGAGGCCGATTCGGAGTCGCCGGTCCGGCATGCAGTTCCTCGGCAGGAGGCCTGCCTTGCGAGCCGGCCTAATCCTTCGCGTAGTACGAGTAGTAGTAATAGCCGTAGCCGCGGCCGTGGGGGACGGCGCAGTTGAGGACGACGCCCGCCACCTTCACGCCCATGCCCTGCAGGCGCTTACGGGCCATCACCGCGGCGCCGCGGCCCGTCTGGCCCTCGCGGATCACCAGCAGCGTGGCGTCCGCGCGGCGCGCCACCAGCGCCGACTCGGAGACCTGGTTCACCGGCGCGGAGTCGATCAGCACGAAATCGTAGTTCGCCCGCGCCCACTGCAGGGCCTCCTCGAAGAGCGGCGTCCCCGCGAGCTCGGCCGCCCCGCTCGTGCCCGCCTTCGCCCCCAGCACGTCCACGCCCGGGATCCGGCTCTTCTGCACCGCCTTGTCCACCGTGGCCGATCCGCGCAGGACTTCCTCGAAGCCCGGCCCGCTCGGGTTGCCGATCAGCGGACATTGCGAGGGACGACGCAGGTCGGCGTCGAACACCAGCACGCGGCGCCCTTCCATCGCGAGCACCTTCGCGAGGTTCGCCGTGACCGTCGACTTGCCCTCGCTCTGCAGCGCGGAGAGGACGCAGACGACCCGCGAGCCTTCCACGCGCTCCAGCCGCGTGACGATCTCCGCCCTCAGGCCGCGGAAGGCCTCGAACTCGGGCAGGCCGGATTCCTCCCCGAGGAGGATCGGATCGGCGCCCGCCTTGGCCGCGAGCGACAGGCGCGGGATCATGGCCAGAACGTCGAGCCCGACGAAGGCCTCTACCTCGCGCGGCGACTGGATCCGGTCGTCCAGCTGCTCCGTCAGGAAGATCGCGGCCGCGCCCAGCAGCAGGCCGACGACCGCCGCGAGCCCGAGGTTCATCATGACCCGCGGCTTGAAGGGGAACACGGGCACCGTCGCGTGGTCGACGACGCGCACGCTCCCCAGCGACGAGCCGCTGGTCGCGGTGGTCTCGCCGTGCTTCTTGAGATAGGAATTGTAGAGCTCCTTGGCCGAGACGAGCTCGCTCTCGAGCCGCCGGAACTGGTTCAGCCGGCGCGCGGAGTCGGCCATCCCCTTCTCCACCGCCTGAAGTTCCTCGCGCAGCGACTTCTCCTCCCCTTCCGCCTGCGCGAGCTCCGTCTCCAGGAACTTCAGCGTGCCCCGGATCGCCTCGCGGATCTTGTCCTCCACCATCCGCAGCTGCTCGCGCAGCTCCTGCACCGCGGGATGCCGCTCCTTGTAGAGCTTCTCGATCTTGCCGAGGTCCGACGCGATCCGGGCCCGCTCCTGCGCCAGGGGCTGGAGCGCCGTGGTCGAGTGGAAGGCCGGGTTGAACAGGCCGCTCACGCCCTCCGCGCCGTAGGACGACAGCGATTCCAGCTCGGCCATCACCTTCAGCCGCTGCAGCCGGATGTCGGTGAACCGCGCGTCGAACTTGCGGTGGGCCTCGACCAGGGACTTGTAGTGCTCCTCGAAGTCGATGTAGCGCGTCTCGGTCTGGAAGCCCTGGAGCGCCTTGTCGGCCTCGTCGACCCGGGCGCGGATCGAGGGCAGGGTCTCCTTGGAGAGCACCTCGGCGGCGCCGCTCTTCAGGTCGCGGAAGCGGCGGTTGGCGTCCTCCAGGTAGATGGAGACGATGGTGTTCACCACCTGCGTGGCGGCCTCGCGGTCCTCGTCGATGAACCCGACCTTCAGGATGAAGCTCGTCCGGATCTTCTCGATGTCCAGTCGGTCCATGAAGGCTTTCACGGGATCGGGGGCGTCCTTGAACTTCGCGCGGATCGGCTCCGGCAGCGCCTTGTAGGCCGTCTCCATCAGCGTGGGGCCCGTCAGGATCGCCTCCTGCGTGCGGTAGTAGTTCTCCCACATCATGCGGCTCGCCATCAGCGCCGGGTCGTTGCTGTCCCCGCTCACCAGCGGGCGCTCGGGCTGGATCTCCAGCGAAGCCTGCGGACGGTAGAGCCGCTTTGACGTGAAGGTGTAGATCCCTACAGCCGCGATCGTCGCCGCCCACACGATCGCCATCAGGCGCCAGCGGCGGCGGAGGATGAGCAGGACCTGGACGAGGGAGGCGCCGTCGCCCTGCGGCGGCGGCGTCATCGGGGATGACGGTGAAAAGGCGTCCATCGGGGAGGTCAAGAATAGACCATCAGCGGGCGGGAATCAAGACGCAAGGCGCCATGGACGCTCCTTTCGAAGGCGCGTCCCCCGGGAAGACTACCAGGCGTAAGCGAAGCCGAGGCTCAGGATGAAGTCCGTGAACTTGATCTTCACGCCCGCGTTCTCGATGTCGCCGCCGCGGTAGCTGATGCCCAGGTCGCCGATCCAGTTCGGGGTGATCTTCAGGCTCCCGTTGACCGCGGCCCCGTAGTACTTGCGCGAGACGTTCAGCGCCGAGTGCGAGTGGTCCGCCTGGATGCGCACGCTGGCCATGAAGGTCTCCGTCGCCTGCCACTTCAGGTAGATCGACACCGTGTCCAGCAGTTGGTAGGGGTCGCCGAAGCCGTTGAAGGCGTACTGCCGCGCGGCGTCGAAGAAGAGGTTCATGGTCTCGGTCGCCTCGTAGCGCAGGTTGATCATCCCGCCGCCCGTGCCCTCGTGCAGGTCGTTGCCGCTGGCGATGAAGAAGTCGGAATCGACGCTCGTGTAGCCGATCAGGGCCTCGACCGTGAGGCGCTCGACCAGGCTCCCGCGGAAGCCGCCCCGATAATAGTAGCCGAACACGTCAGGCGTGCCGCCGGCGCTCTGGTTCGCCAGGTAGTTGATGTTGTAGTAGCCGATCTCCGCGACCAGGTCCCAGGCCCAGGGGGTCCGGTAGATCACGCTCACGTCGAGGCTGAAGTTGTTGTTCTCCTGCTGGGTCGCGTAGGGCTGCTCCTTGAAGCGCACGATCTGGATGTTGCCGCCGACCTCGATGGCCCAGGAGCGGCCGATGTCGAAGGCGACCTTGGGGATCGTGTTCGAGACGACGCGGCTGACGCGGTTGAGGAAGAGGAGGCCCGCGGGATCGCTGACGTTCTGCAGGATCTCCGAGATCTCGAAGTTCCAGCGCGACGCGGTCTGCCGCGCGCGGAGGAAGAGGCGCTCCTCGTCGTCGTCCGCCTTCTCCTTCACGTAGATCTTATAGTCGGCGAGGAGGCTCGCCTCGACGTCGAACTTGGGCTCGCCGTAGGTGAGCCCGGCCTCGACGAAGGGGATGATGATGGAGTCCTTCTTCCGCTGGGTGTTGGTGAGGAAGATGTTGCTGTCGTAGGCGTAGTTGACGCCGCCCTGGGCGGTGATGTTGAGGGGCTTGGCCTGCAGGGGCCCGCGCTCCTGCTCCAGCTCGTGCGTGATGCGGTCGATCCAGGTCTGTCCGAAATCCTGCGCGCCCGCCTCGCGGAAGGGGAGAAGCGCGAAGGCGACGAACGCGGCCGCCGCCAGACCACCAACGCCGAGTTTGCCCATCGGGCTCGGTCCTTAAATAGAGTCGCTCCGGCTGGGAGACGCTGCTGCTCTCGGTCCCTCCCCGATCGCGCGATGGAGCGGTTCGACGAAATTATATCTGCAAAGGAAGGGCTGTCAACAAAACTCGACGGGCCCGCGCGACATTCGCGCGAACGCGGTCCCGCCCGGGGCGGCAATCGCACGGATTCGTTGACGTAGATCCCCCATGTGATATTATTCTGAACGCAGATAGGGAACCGAGAGGGAACTCCATTCGGAGGCGTCATGAACCACAAGGCCATCTTCCGTTCGGTGTTTGTTGTTGCCGTCGCGCTCGGGCTGGTCAGCGTGGCGGTGCGCGCGCCGAAGGATCCGGCCGCGGACCTGCCGCCGGCCCTCCGCAAGGGGCCCGTCGATCCCGTCTCGCGCCCGCTGGCGGCTTACAAGGTGTACGAGGAAGGCATCGTCGGGGGTATCGACTACAGGGGCGCCGGCTACAGCGCCCGCGTCGCCGAGAGCGGATTCCGCTTTGGATCAAAGGAAGTCACGATTGAGATGGGCGCCCCGCGCATCGAGCAGGGCGGCCTCTCGCTCGAGTGCGCGCGGGGCAGCTTCGCCCGCGACGCCTTCGGCGTCAGCTCCCTCGACCGCGGCGCCGTCCGCGAGGGCTACTACTTCGAGAACCGCCGCGTGGAGCAGACCTTCACGTTCCCCACGGCCCTGGCGCAGGGCGCGCTGACCCTGAGGATCCCGGTGAAGACCGACCTCGAGGGTCCGGTCGTCGCCCACTCTCCCACGGAGCCCGGCTTCAAGGAGATGCAGTTCCTCAAGGGCGGGCTGGCGTTCTGCGACGCCAAGGGCGCCACGAAGATCGCCTACCATTCGGCGATCGCCGTCGACGCGCAGAGCCGCCAGATCGCGCTCGCGCCCCGCTTCGAGAGCGGGGAGATCGTGCTCGAGGTACCCGCGGCCTTCATGGCGGCGGCGGCTTATCCGGTGGTGATCGACCCCTGGCTGGAGCTCGGCGGTTCGGGCACGGGCGGCGGCATCAGCAACACGCTGCAGGTGTCGGATCGTCCCAGCATCGCCCAGACCGGCTCCGGCAACCCCTTCATCGCGTGGGCGGACAACCTGGTTGGAAACTACGAGATCTACGTCAAATACTGGAACGGCTTCGAGTTCAAGGACCTGGGCGGTGCCAGCTTCGGCACGGGCCTCAGCCACAACAGCGGCAAGTCGGTGAACCCCAGCATCGCCACCGCCGGCAACGGCGTTCCCTACGTCGCCTGGCAGGACGACACCGACGGACGGGTGGGTGTTTTCTTCAGAAGGTGGAACGGTACGAACTGGGAATCGCTGGTCGGACCGGGGACCCTCGATTCAGCCAGCGCCGGCGGCCTGAGCACCACCTTCACGGGACCCGCGCTCTACCCCCGGGTGAAGGTCATCAGTTCCTTCGTCAATAACACGACCCTCCCCCGCTTCGAGGATGCGCCGTTGATCGTCTGGGAGGAAGCGGGCGAAATCCAATGTTTCTGGCACTATGCGGGCGATGATCAGGCAATCCCGGGAGTGACCGGCTGGTACAGACTCGGCCCCATCAGCTTCGCGGGTGCGGCCGGTGTCGCAGGCTCCCCATCCATAGCCGTAGATAGTTTGGGCCGGCCGGTCGTAGCCTGGCATGACACGGCAACCGGCAGCTATGAGATCTACCTCCGCAGGTTGGAAGACCAGGGACTCAACGGGTCCGCTGCCACGCCCATTTCCCTGACGGGTCGGCCCGGCGGCCTCACGCAGAATCTGGTTCAGCTCAACCCGGTCCGGCTGTTCGACAACGTGGCGTGCGTCGGCGTTAACGGCTCTGATGCCGGCTCGGGGATCAGCGCCACCCCCGCGCAGATCTCGCAGTATCCTTCCGTCGCCACGGACGGCACGAACATCAGCGTCGCGTGGCAGGAAACGCTTCCGGGCGGCGCGACCGGGACCAACAATGAGATCTACCTGGTCCGCAACACGGCCGGCGCCTGGGGCGGCCGGGGCGGCTCCAATGCGGGCGGCGGCATCAGCGCCAGCCTCGGCAACTCAAGCGCTCCCGCCGTCGCCGCCGTCAACGGAATCATCAACGTCGCCTGGGTGGACGACAGCGGCGGCAATCCGGAGATCTACCTGCGCCGCTTCGTCGATCCGGGGTCCGCCCAGTGGGAACAGCTCGGCGTCCAGGGATCGGCCTTCCCCCTGATCGGCGCGGATACGATCGCGCCCCAGGGCGGCATCAGCCTCACACCCACACTCTCTCTCTCGCCTCAGCTGGACGTGGACACGTTCGGCAATCCCACCGTGATCTGGGCGGACGGAACGGCCGGCTCGCTCGACGTCCTCATGAAGCAGTTCTCCCCGAACGGCCCCGGCTTCATGACGGGTGTCGTGTTCACCACCGACCTCCGGCAGACGCTCGCCGATCCCGTCCTCGTCCCAGCCACGCTCGATATTGGCGTGGGGGAGGTCACCCCCCAGTCCATCGTATTCCTGAGCGCCAGCATGTTTACTGAGCCTCTCAACCCGGCCGGCAGCACGCTGCGTCTCCAGGTGGAAGTCCAGGAGGCCAGCACGGCATTTACGGGAACTCCCTCGGCGGAGAGCCTGACAGTCGCTCCGGGCGCCCGCGCGGTGGTTCCCTTCTCGGGCCTCCCCAACCGGAATTACAAGTGGCAGGCACGGTCGATCGACCAGTTCGGGCGGTTTTCGCCCTATATCCCTTTCGGCACGATCTCGAACGTCTCGTTTCAGATCAATTCCGCCTCCACGGGCGGTGTGCCCGGCGGCGGCGGCCCGGCGAACAACACGGGCCTCCTGACCCGGAGCAAGGGCAGCTGCGGCCTGACGGGCCTTGAGGTCATCGCGCTCCTGGGCGCGCTCCGGCTCCTGCGCCGGAGGAAGTCGAAGTAGCCGGTTCTTTCCAGATCCTCAGGAAGAGGGCTCCTCACGGGGCCCTCTTTTTTTGTCCCCGGAGAGGACCGGCCTTGGGTGCTCCCCTGTCCCGGGTCCCTCCCGCGTGCGACCTCCAACCTGCCCTGCAGCGGAAGGCGGTTCAGGGGATCTGCGGACAGAGAGGAAGAGGATTCAGGAGAGAGTCTGCTGAGGATTGAGGGCGGCGGCGGCTTTAGGGCGCGCCGTCGTCGCTGACCCGGCCGATCTGGCGCACCGCGATGCTGCCGGCCGCGTTGCCCGATATCAGGGGGTCGACGGGATGAATCCGGCGAAGTACCTTCGCGCGGCCCTGGCGGACCGGCTTCTCGGGCGAGATCTCGACCTGCTGGGGCTCGGCGGCGGCCAACGCGGGCGTCGTCGCGGACGTCACGCGGGCCGTGAACGAGCTGCCGTCCAGCAGGCCCAGCGCGCCGAAATCAAAGCCCTTGTCGGTCACCTTGAAGGCGGCCTCGGCCGACGCGACCAGCGTCGCGGCCGCCGTCTCGATCTTGAAACCCATGCCGTGCGTCGACAGGCGGAAGCCCTCCGCCGTGCGCGCCAGCCGCAGCCCCGCGCCCAGCAGGACCTGCTTGTCGCCCAGCGACACCGCCAGGCTCTCGCCCGACAGGCTTTCGACCACCGAGCCGGAGACGAGGAGGGGCGTGGCGCCCGATTCCTTGAGGCTGACCGCGGCGCCGGTCACGAGCTCCGCGCCCACGCGCACGCCGTCCGCCTCGAAGCGGATCGCGGCCGAGGGGCCCGCAGCCAGGGCCAGCAACAGCGCTGGAATCACGGTGAGCTTCATAGTGAATTCCTCGTCCCGTTCAGATCACTTAAGCATAGCCCAAGCTTCGGCATGGAGTCAAAAGAAATGTACCAGGTACGAAGTACGAGGTACCAGGAGCCCCTGCAAACACCTGGTCCTTGGTACTTCGTACCTGACCTAGCGCTGGAGGGTGCCGCCGGGCCCGATCGTGATCTCCTTCGCGTCCGCGGTCGACTTGATCGTGAACGTGAAGGGCTGCGGCGACACCGAGGGGTCGAGCCGGCCTTCCGCGTCGAAGCCGATCACCACCTCGCCCGAGTCGGGCAGCTGGAAGCCCGCCGGGAACGCGAACGTGCACTCCGCCGGCAGGAGGTATTCGTCGCGGGGGAGGATCAGCCCCAGGCGCACCTCGTCCACGATGCCGGTGAACCCGGAGCCGCCGACGGAGAAGACCCCGCCGCGCGCCCAGTCCGACTTCCCGTTCAGCGTCTGCACCTCCCGGCGGTTGAGGATCAGCTTGAGGTCGCGCCCCGAATAGACCAGCTGCAGGTAGACCCAGGCGTCGATGGGCAGCCGGATCTGGCCCGAGCTCACCCTCAGGTTGCCGACCTTCGCCTCGATGTGGCCGTCCGGCTCGGACGAGACCTCCACCGCGTCGCCGATCGAGCAGAGGACGCCGCGGCCGCGGCCCGAGCGGCGCAGGAACCAGAACTCGACGGCGAGGCCCTGGTCGGCGGCGAAGAGGGGCACCTCGCCGAAGGAGATCGACCCGGAGCCCGACAGCTGGATCCCCTTCCCCACGCGGGCCACCTGCGCCTGGGTCCCGCCCGTGACCTTGCCGTCCTTGCCGAAGGCGCCCGTCGTCACGAGGTCCTCCAGGTGCCACTCCCCGATCGTCTCCTTGAGGAGCAGGTAGGTGCGGCCGCCCTTGGTGTCGAGCACCACCCAGGAGGGGGCGGAGGCGCTGCGCGACTGCTGGTGGGCCACGCGGAGGACGCTCACGGCGTGGTTCGCCGCCGCGGCGACGCCGAGGTCCTTGTTGGCCCCCATCATGAAGGACGCCGTGATGCCGAGGAGGATCGAGAAGATCACGAGGACGGTGAGCAGCTCCAGCAAAGTGACGCCCTGACGCGTCCGCTGAGCCATCCCGCGCTTGCCTCCGGTGGACGGGCTAATTGCCGCCGCGAATGTCGTCGGCGGTGCCGGGCTTCCCGTCCTTCCCCACGCTGCGGAGCTGGAAGCGGCCGGCGCCGTAGAAATTCTTGGTGGCGGGATTCTGCTCCGGGCCGATGGTCAGGTCCTCGCCGCCCTCCATGAACTTGTACTTCTTGATCCCCGCGCGGGGCTTGGCGAAGTCCTTGCCGTGCATGTAGATCAGCGTGAAGCCGAAGTTGTCCACCCACTCGTGGAGCTGGTCGTCCTTGTCCCCGAAGATCGAGTTCATGCTCTTGGAGAGGCCGGCGAGGCTGTCGCCGTCGACGTTCGAGAGCTGGTCGTCGGCGTGGTAGAGCACGCCCCCGCGCTTCTGCGAGGAGAGGCAGGCCACGAGCGCCTCGATGCCGTTGTTCGTGTCGTTCGGCGCGCGAAGGCCGAGATCGTCGACCGTCGAGGGCGGATAGTCCCCCCAGCGCTGGGCGTACTGGGCGAGCGCGCCGCTGATCGTGTCCAGCATCGACTGCGTCGCGTTGCCCCGGGACGATTCGAGCGCCTTGACGATGCCGACTGTGGTCAGCGCCACGAGGATCCCGATGATGCAGATCACGACGAGGAGTTCGATCAGCGTGAACCCGCCCCGCTGATTCCCAAATCCGAAATCCGAAATCCTAAATCCGAATCGGGTCGCCCCCCCACCCCCCCTGCGGGGGGAGCCGTCCCCCTCGGGGGGACCGCAGGGGGGACGACTTTCGGATTTCGGATTTCGGATTTCGGATTTCGTCATCAGCGCCTCGACTGCTCAAGGACCCGGATGTTGTCCACGTACAGGAGCAGGTCCTGGTCGCGCCAGGCGCGGGTCCAGGCGGCCACGCGCCAGGTGCCCGCCGCGTTGGCGTTGAACCCGAGGTCCTTGGCGGCGAGGATCCAGTCGCCCTTCTCGGCGTTCCACCACCAGAGGTTGAAGAAGCGCGCGCGGTTCTTCTCGCTGACGGTGATCTTGACCAGGATCTCCTTCGGGTTCGGCGGCTGGATCTTGATGTCGGTCCAGCCCACGTTCATGTCGTGGCCGTCCATCTCGCGGTCGCTCGAATTGATCGAGAACTTCGCCTTGCCGGCGGAATCGAAGCCCAGGCTGAAGCCCTGCCAGTGGTCCCCCGACTTCGTGTGGAAGAGGGAGACACCGTATTCCGCCTTGTCCATCTTCTCGGGGTAGAGGGTGATCTCCAGCGAGCTGAAGCCGCCGCCCTGGATCTCGTGCGAGAGGACGGTCAGGCCCCAGTCGCGGACCACCTGCTTGCCGGAGAACTTCCCGCGGCCGTTCTTGTCCTTGCCCGCGTCGCGGGAGATGGCGACGCCGTAGGCCTGGGCCTGGAGCCAGCCGCCGCCGATGCTCTTGGCGTCGGGGCCGTTGAAATTCTCCAGGAGCTGCTGCTCGGTGCGCCTCCACTGGTCGGCCTGGTCGATGGACCACTTGCAGTCGGCAATCACGCGCCGCGAGAAGGGGTCCGTCGCCGTGGTCTCGAGCTTCACCGCCTGCTCGAACTCGCGGCGGGCCAGGTCCACGCGGACCGTGTCCTCGCCCTCGGCGTAGTAGTACTCGATGTAGCCGCGCGTGTAGTAGATCAGCGGATCGTTCTCCTTCGCCTCGCGGAGCGCGCGGCGCGCGTCGTCGGGTCGCTGCATCGCCGCGTAAGCGCAGGCCAGCGCGGTCCAGGTGCCCGGGCGGTTGGGGTCGACGTCGCGGACGCGCTGGAGCAGGGTCGCCGCGTTGATCCGGAGCTCGCCGGCCTTCTTGGCGCCGGCGTCGTCGCGCGCCATCGACAGCTTGCGGGCCGTCCGCAGGTAGGCGGCGGCGGCGCCCGAGTAGGCGGGCAGGAAGAAGTATTCCTGGCGCAGCGCGGAGACGAACTTCTGCAGCGCCTCCTCGTCCTGCTCCTGGCGCAGGAGCGTGAGGCCCGTCACCATCAGCACCTGCAGATTGCGAGGATCGGCCTGCTCCGCCTTCGTGACCGTCGCGGGGCCCTCTTTCTTGCCGCCCAGGATCTGGGCGAGGCCCAGGCCCAGGAGCGCCTCGGCGGAGGCCGGATCGCGCTGGACGGCGGCCGCGGAGAGCTGCTCGGCCTCGGCCCACTTGCCGCCCAGGAGGAAGAGCCCCGCGAGGTTCGTCCAGGCCTCGGTGAGGTATGGGTTGGCGCGGATCGCCTTGACGAACTCGGGGCCCGCCTGGGGGAACTGCCCCTCCAGCGCGAAGGCCGCGCCGTTGCCGTTCAGCGCCTCGGCGTTCGCCGGCTCCAGCTTCAGCGTCTCGGCGAAGTCCGCCCTCGCCTTTTCCAGCTGGCCGGCGCGGACGAGCGCCGTGCCGCGGACGGCGAAGGCCTCGGCCCGATGGGCGGGCGTGGTGTCCGGCGCGTTGCCCAGCTTCGTGAAGAAGTCGGTGCCCGCGTCGATCGCCGCCTGGACGTTGCCCGACTCGAGATGGCCGCGGGCCAGCGCGATGCGCGCGCGGTGGAGCCGGGGCTGGGCCTCGACCGCCTTCTCGAAGGCGGCCAGCGCCCCCTCGTGGAACTGATTGGTCCGGTGCAGGCGGCCGATCTCGTACCAGAGCTCGCCCGCCGCGGCGCCGGCGTCGAGCCCGGCGCGGTAGGCGCCCAGCGCCGTCTCGAAATCCAACGATTCCTGGGCCAGCTGGCCGAGCAGAAGGATCGCCTCCAGGTGGTCCTTCCTCGACTCGATCGCCTTCTTCAGCTCCGCCTTCGCCTCGGGAAGCATCCCCTGCTCGATGCAGCGCTGGGCCAGCTTGAGCCGCTCGTCCGCCTCGCGGGCGCCGTACTTCTCCATCTGCTCCGAGTCGACCTTGTACTGCTCCTCATAGGTGCGGTTCTGCAGGATCTCGCCCACGACGTCGGCCACGGAAATGCGAAGCAGCGAGCCGTTCTTGCGCCGGCCGGTCACCCAGCCGCCGTTGATGTCGGCCTTCTGGGCCTCGATCGGATTGCCGTTCTTGAGCTTGATGATGGCGAATTCCCGGTCCCTCTTCTCGCGCAGGTCGGGACGGACCGCCGGCGCGGGCTCCTCGAGCTTGGACAGCTCGGCGACCTCGGCGGCGGTCGGCAGGTTCGCCTCCGCGATCAGCGGCGCGCCCGGCGTGAGCATCGGATACTTGAGCGGACCGCCGAGCCGGTTGTAGATCTCCCAGGCGGGACCGGGCCGGAAGGCCGGCGCGGGCATCTCCTCCTCGCGCGGCTCCGGCGCCTTCAGCACCGGAAGGGCCAGCTTGACGCTCGACTGCGTGCCGAAGATGTTCTTGCCGACTTTCCAGTTCTCGTCGGGGAGCTCGACATAGCGCTGCCGGAGCGGGACGTAGGGCTCCTCGGCGCCCGACTTGGGCACCTGCACGGCGGCCGAGTCGCCGCCGCCGATGCCGAAGAGCAGCAGGAGGGCGCAGAGGCCCGCGGCGAGGAGCGCCGTCCACTGCTCCTTGTTGAGGCTGCGGAAGAAATCCATCGTCTACCTCGCTTCCAGCGCCCCCTTGTCGTCCACCTTCAGGTACGAGACCGCGATCGAGACGTCGAAGAGGTCCTTGGTCTGGTCCGTGCGGCTCATGTCGAAGTGCGTCACCGCCAGGTAGGTCCCCTTCTTCTGCACGCCGTGGATCAGCCGGAAGACCGACTGCTGCTTCGCCGAGAACTTCATGAACACCGAGTACTTGGTCAGGAACTGGCTCTTCTTCGAGCTCCGGTCGTCCCGTTCCATCCCGTACTGGCCGTCGACCACCTCGATCTTGTCCACGCCGCTTTCCACCGCGAGGGTCACCACGCGTTCGACCACCGCCAGGCGCGCGAGCACCTCGACGGCGGTCTCCTCGGACACGTCGTCGGGCACCCCGAAGGTCTGCGGAGGCGCGACGTTCCCGTCGGTCGCCTTCTTCTGCAGCTCCTTCACGAGGTCGAGCTTCAGGTTGTCGTAGTAGGTCTTGACGTTCTCCTTGCGCGGCTTGATGAAGCGGTCGCCCAGGGTGTAGGCCACCTCGGGAACCATCTGCGTCAGCAGCCTCCGGTTCTGGTCGCGGTCCTTCCGGCCGGAGACCAGGCCGTCGTCGGTCGGCACGCCCTGCTGCATCCGGCGGTCGATCTCCGACTTCGCCTTCGAGCGGTCGCGGATCGCGTCGGCGCTGCCCTTGCGGATCGGGCCCAGCACGAAGGAGTTGTAGAGGATGACGAACAGGAAGCCGCCGCCCACGGCCATCACGAACTTCTTGTTCTCTTTCCAGAAGTATTCCATGGCCCTACTCGAAGGTGATCAACAGGTCGAACTGCCGCCAGCCCGGCTTGTCCGAATTCTTCTGGCTCGGGATCGACGCCTTCACGCCGCGGGAGGCGTCGCTGATCTGGTCGCAGAGATTCTTCAGGGCCTCCCGCGGGCCCCCGCGGATGTTGTCGTCGATCTCCCCCGTCAGCACGATGCTGCGGCCGAAGGCGGGCCACCGGATCACGCCCTGCTTGAGGCCGTCGACGATGTCCTCGTCCTTGAAGGGCTCGCCCTGCCCCTTGATGCGGATCTCCTGGTCCGTCTCGCTCTCGATCTCGCCCACGACGAGGCCGCGGCGCCGGACCGTGAAGGCGGCGCGGGTGAGGTCGTCGGAGTCCTTCCTCCCGCCCCGCTTCCCGCTGGAGAGGGAGTCGGCCATCTTCATGTCGCGCAGGTGGAGGTCCTGCGGCAGGGCCTTCGCGAGCCGCCCCACGGTGTCGAGGATCACGCGGCCGGCCGCGAGGTGGCTCAGCAGGTAGTCCGTCTTCGCCGAGGTCTCCCGCTGCTCCCGCTCCAGGCCTTCCATCTCGTCCATGCGCTTCTTCACGTCCGCCGTCTGGGCCTGGAACTCCGCGAGCAGGTCCCGCTGCTGGGAGCGGCGGTAGACGCCGAGGACCGTGAGGATGAGCAGGGTCGCGAGCGTGACGGCGCCGGCCACGCCGAGCCAGAGGTTCGTGTGGAAGAAGGCCCGCCGCTTCTTCAGCCGGTCGGGCAGGATGGAGATCGACGTCGCCGAGGGCGGGGGGGAGACCAGCTGCGCCAGCCCCAGCGCGACCGCCAGGTCGGTGGGCAGCTCGCGAATCGACGCGCCGCCCAGCTTCTCGACCGCGCTCGTGTCCACCTTCTTGAAGGGGTCGAGGACCTCGACGGGGATCTTGAGCGAGCTGGACAGGTATTCCGGCAGGCCGCGGACGCGCGAGCCGCCGCCGGAGAGGTAGACCTTGTCGACGGCCATCTCCTTGTCGTTGAGCTGGGTCTTCGCGTGGTTGATCGACGAAGTGATGAAGCCGGAGAGCTGGCCCGCGGCGGAGCGCACCGGGCCGCGGACCGCGTCCTCCCGCTCCTCGTCCTCCGGCGTCGCGGAGGGGCCGAGGTTGGCCGCGGCGACCTTCATCCCCTCGGCCTCCTCCACCGGGCAGCCGGTGGCGCCGGCGATCTGCGCGTCGAATACGCGGGCGCCGGAGGAGACGTTGCGGGCGAAAACCAGGCGGCCGCCGCGGACGAAGGCGAGGTCCATGTTGTCCGAGCCGATGTCGAGCAGCAGGACCGTGCCGGGCTCGCTGTCGTAGGAGCAGCGGTAGGCCGTGTAGAGGGCGAAGGAGTTGGGCACCGCGTCGCGCACGTCGAGGTTCGACTTCACCAGCAGGTCGATGCGCTCGTCCACGTAAGCGCTCTTGCCGATGCCGATCAGCGCGAGGTACTGGGGGTAGAACTGGTCGGGCTCGCGCAGCGTGCAGTAGTCGAGGTAGAGATCGGTCGCCTCGCCTTTGCGCTGGTCGAGCTCGTAGCCCATCATGATACGGTAGTTGAGCGGCTTCATGGCGGGCTGCTGGACGATCTGCAGGTTGATGTCGCGGCCCGAGAGGCCCACGACGCCCGCCCGCTGGCCGTTGCGCGGCCCGAGGGCCTCGCCCACGACCTTGAGCAGCGACGCCCGGTCCATCCCCTTGGGGGCGCGGCGCCGCGAGGCGCCCACGACCTTGTAGCCGGCGAAGGTCCGCCGCACGTCGACCACCTTCACGGCGGTCGAGCCGATGTCCACTCCGTAGCTCATGGCTGCTCACTCAGGGTCTTGAGAAGCTGCTGCGCCTGGGGCGTCACGTCGCTGGAGGGGTACTTCGCGACGAGCGTCTGGAGCATGGACTGGGCGAGCGCCCGCTTGCCTCCCTCCATGTACTTCTTCGCCCGCTCGAAGATGCGCTGGGGGCGCTCCGCGTCGGCGGCGGGCGTCGAGGCCAGTTCCTTCTCGAGGTCGCGCCGGAGCTGCTCGAACTTCGACTCCGTGCCCTCCCCGCTCCAGCGCTTGAAGGCGCGGTCGATGGCCTCGAAGGCCTTGTCCCGGAGCTCGGGGCGGCGCGAGATGCGGCCCTGGAAAGCCAGCGCCTGGCACTCCGCCCAGTCGCGCCGCTCCATCTCCTCGAGCTGGCGGACCTCGGACTCCATCTTCTCGCGGACCGGCGGCTCCTTGATGCGCTTCACCTGGTCGCGGGCCAGCGTCAGCGCCTCGCCCGACTTCCCCTGCTGGCGGAGCTCCGACAGGGCGGCCTGCGGATCGAGCTGGGCGCTGCCCTTCTCGCGGATGCGGAAGACGAACACCGGATCCTCGGCCGTCGGATCCACCTTCCAGGTCTGGAAGACGCGGAAGCGGCCGTCGATGTTCCGGACCTTGACGAAGGCCGGGTCGGCGTACTCGAGGGCGAAATCGCCGTCCTCCGACCCGCAGGTGATGCGGCTGGTGGGCTCGCCGCCTTCGGGGATGCCGCGCGGCGGGCCGTCGACCCGCGGCAGCGTGAGGGCGATGGTCACCCGGTCGACCTGCTTGAGCGTGTCGCCGGTGAACTGGTAGACCACGTTGGTCATGTCCTCGAAGTCGCCGATGCGCTCCTCGAAGGCGACCTCGCGGAAGTCGAGGGGATTGACCATCCGGCCCTTGAAGATGACGCCGGCCTCCTCGATCGCCGCGGCGACGTCGGTCGAGAAGGCCTGGGGCGTCGCCCCCTCCTTCTCGCTCTCGAGGCTGAGGGAGATGTTCGTCAGCGTGCGCCGGCCGCCGCGCAGCTCGATCTGGAGGACGCCGGCCTTCGTGTAGGCGGCCTTGTGGTGCTTGCCGATCTTCTTCTCCGGCCCCGCGGGAGCGCCGGGGAGGGACTTCAGGGTCACGTCGTCGAAGAACACGCGGCCGCTGCGGCCCACGATCGCCAGCGCGAAGCGGAAGGCGCCCGCGCCGGCGGGCGGGTTGAAGGTCCCCTTGATCTCCGTCCAGCCGGAGGCCTTCACGGGGTCCGAGTACTCCTCGGCGATCACGGCGCCCTTGGGCGTCTTGAGCCAGTCGACCTTCACCGCGGCCCAGCCGTTGAAGCCTTCGAACTGGGTCCAGGCCGAGGCGCTCAGGTAATCGCCGCGGTGGAGGGTCAGGTCGTCCTGGAAGGCGCATTCGGCGACCAGGTCGCCCGCGCCGCCGGACTTGTCGAGCAGCAGGCCCGGGCTGTTGTTGCGGCCGCGGGCGGGATCGACGGTCGCCGCGCAGGAGACCTTGTCCCCCGACAACCCCGGCCGGAGGGCCCAGCCGTCGGGCTTGCCGCCCGCCACGACGTCGAAGTGGGCGTTGCGAGCGAGGAGGTTGTCGCTGTCGTTGACGGTGACGGTGGGCAGGCTGAGGTACTTCTGGCCGAAGTAGCCGCCGACGCCGAGCAGGGCGACCAGCAGGACGGCGGCGACGATCTTCCCCGCATGGCCCCCCGCGGCGCCGTGGAACGCGAAGTCCTTGAGCGCAGGCTCGGAGGGAGGCGCGGCGGGAGCGGACGGGCGGACGGCGGCGGTGGGCGCCTTGCGGACGGCGGTGTCCGACTGGGCCTTGCGGAGGCCCGAGTCCGACTGGGCCTTGCGGAGGCCCGAGTCCGACTGGG
>JACQFK010000093.1 GCA_016200125.1 Planctomycetota bacterium | reverse complement strand
CTCCTCGTCGGAGGCGAGGAAGGGGGCGAGCAGCTTGACGGCGACCCAGCGGCCGCCGATGAGGTCGCGCGCCTTGTAGACGGTGCCCATCCCGCCCTGGCCGAGGCGCTTCACGATTTCGTATCCCGAGAGGAGGTTGATCAGCTCGGGGGAGACGGTCGGCTTCACCCGCGGCTTGCCGGACTTCTTCCGGAGCGACGTGGTGGCCACCGTGATGGAGTCGCTCACCGAGGGGGTCACCGGCTTGGTGGGGTGCGAGAGCTCCGCCGTGCAGTGCTTGCAGGTGTAGGTCTCGGTGGCCTTGTAGTGGTGGACGTTGTAGCTCTTCTTGCAGCCGTGGCAGGTCATGATGCGCTTGCCCTGGGCGCGGAGGGCGAGGAGGACCTGCTCGCGGGAGAGGAGCCTCTTCTCGAGGAGCAGCTCGCCGAGGCGGCGGTCGACGCCGATCTGGTGGAGCTCGGCCTGGATCCGGAGGATCTTGTCCAGGTCTCCCTGCGTCAGAAACCCCAGCGCCACCGCGAGCTTGCCGAAGTCCGGCCCTTCTTTTCCGGCCATGTGTGGTGCAAAGAGTATACTCGCAACCCGTCCCCGCCGCTCCAGACCCCGATTCAGGGACGGCCGGGCCGGCCCCTTGACGGCGGCGGATCATATCATATACACTCATATAGATATAGTTTTTATGCATCGGCCCCGCCCGGCGCCGGGAATGGGCGCTTGGCCCCCGGGCGTTCCTTGTGGTAGCATCCCATCCCCTCGAGGAGGACGCCGTCGCATGACCCTGACGTGGAAGGACCAGCTGGGGGACCGGGTCCCCGCCGAGCTCGCCCGCGAGATCGAGATCTTCGAGAACGAGATCGCGCTGCGCAAGGCCGGCAAGATCGACGAGAAGGTCTTCGCCGAGACCCGACTGCGCCGCGGCGCCTACGGGCAGCGCTACGACAACGGCCAGCGCAGCGACGGCCTCAAGACCCAGACGCTCGCCTATCCCTCGGCCGAGCTCACGAAGGGCCCCTCGACGCTCTGGGACGCGCCGGGGATGCAGCGGATCAAGATCCCCTACGGCGGCCTCACGCCCGCCCAGCTCGAGACGCTCGCCGAGTGCGCCGAGGAGTACTCCGACGGGATCCTGCACGTCACGACGCGGCAGGACATCCAGCTCCACTACGTCCACATCGAGGAGACGCCCTCGGCCTTCCGGCGCCTTGCCGCGGCCGGGATCACGACCCGCGAGGCCTGCGGCAACACCGTGCGCAACGTCACGGGCTGCCCGATCGCGGGGGTCTGCCGGACAGAGACCTTCGACGTCACGCCCTACGCGAAGGCCTGCGCGAAGTTCCTGCTGGGCCACAAGGACACCCAGAGCTTCGGCCGCAAGTTCAAGATCGCCTTCTCCGGCTGCGCGGGCGAGGCCTGCGGCCTGGCGATGATGCACGACATCGGCGCGGTCGCGAAGCTGAAGGACGGGAGGCGCGGCTTCGAGTTCTTCGTGGGGGGCGGCCTGGGCTCCGTCCCGAACCAGGCGAAGCTCTTCGACGGGTTCCTCCCCGAGGAGGAGCTGCTGCCGATGGCGCAGGCGATCTGCCGCGTCTTCGCGCGGCTGGGCGAGAAGAAGAACCGCAACACCGCGCGGCTCAAGTTCCTCGTCAACAAGCTCGGCCTCGAGGAGTTCCGCAAGCTCGTCCTCGAGGAGCGGAAGGGCCCGCCGGAGGAGGCGGCCTGGACCGCGTACCTGAAGAACCTGAAGGCCACCGACGAGAAGCCGCTCAAGCCCGCGTCGGCGCTGAACGGCCAGCCCAAGCCCGAGGGCTTCGAGGAGTGGCGGCGCACGAACGTCACGGCGCAGCGCCAGCCGGGCTACGCGGTCGCCACGGTGACCCTGCCGCTCGGCGACTTCAGCGCGCGCCAGGCCCGCGCGCTGGCCGACGTCGCGCGGAAGTACGTGGGCGAGCCGATCCGGCTCACGGTCGAGCAGAACCTGATCTTCCGCTGGGTGAGCGAGGCCGACCTGCCGGCGCTCTACGGCGAGCTCAAGGCCATGGGCCTGGGCGAGGCCGGCGCCGGCACGATCGTCGACATCACCGCCTGCCCGGGCACCGACACCTGCAAGCTCGGCATCTCCTCGTCCCGCGGCCTCGCCGGCGAGCTCCGCACGCGGCTCGCGTCGCGCATGGCGTCGATGGACGGGGCGGTCCGCGGCCTCAAGATCAAGATCAGCGGCTGCTTCAACTCCTGCGGCCAGCACCACCTCGCGGATCTCGGCTTCTACGGCGTGAGCCGGAAGAAGGGCAGCTGGACCGTGCCCCACTTCCAGGTGCTCGTCGGCGGCCAGTGGGACCACAACGCGGGGGCCTACGGGCTCGCCGTCATCGCCATCCCGTCGAAGCGCATCCCCGACGTGGTCGACCGCATGACCGAGGCCTTCCTCCGGGAGCGGCAGAAGGGCGAGAACTTCCAGGCCTGGATCAAGCGGATCGGCAAGGCCAAGGTCCGCGCGATGCTCGAGGACCTCTCGACGATCCCCGGCCACGACGAGAATCCGTCCTTTTTCTCCGACTGGCGCGACCCGCGCGAGTACTCGACGGGCGACATGGGCATCGGCGAGTGCGCGGGCGAGGTCGTGAGCCCGATCGACTTCGGCCTGGCCGCCGCCGAGCGCGAGGCCTTCGAGGCGCAGCTCACGCTCGAGGCGGGGGATTTCCGGAAGGCGGCCGGCCAGGCGGTCGGCTCGATGCTCACCGCCGCGAAGGAGCTCGTGTTGAGCAAGACGCCCGTCAAGGACGCGGCGCCCGACATCGTGCGCGAGTTCCGGGAGCGCTTCTTCGACACGAAGCTCTTCTGGGACCCCTTCGCCGGCGGCAAGTTCGCGCAGTACTTCTTCCACGCGGTGGAGCAGCCGATCCCGGAGCCCAGCTCCGACGCGGTCCACCGCCTCGTGGAGGAGGCGCAGCTCTTCATCGAGGCCGCCCACAGCTGCAGGCTCAAGCTCTAGGGCAGCGATGGATCTCCACAAGTTCTGCGTCAAGCTCTTCGCCGAGAACCCCGCCGCGGCTCCACCCGAGGCCTTCATCCCGGTGTTCCACCGCTGGATCCAGAAGCAGGCCGTGGAGGGCATGCTGGTCGACGTGGCCGACTACGGCCACCTTCCGCAGAGCCCGGGGGTCGTGCTCGTCGCCCACGAGGCGGACTACTGCATGGATTCGATGGAAGGGCCGCTCGGCCTGCTCTACAACCGCAAGACCTCCGCGCCGGGCCGGCTCTCGGACCGCATTGCCGGCGCGTTCCGCGCGGCGCTCGGCGCCTGCGTCAAGCTCGAGAACGAGCCCGAGTTCCAGGGGAAGCTCAAGTTCAGGGCCGGCGCGGCGGTCTTCATCGCGAACGACCGGCTGAACGCGCCGAACACCGAGGAGTCCTTCCAGGCGCTGCGCTCGGATCTTGCGGCGGCGCTGGCGAAGGTCTATCCGTCGAACTTCGAGCTGAGCCGCATCTCGGCCGATCCGCGCGCCCGCCTTTCGGTGCAGGTCACCTCGGCCGACCCCGGCCGCGACGTCTCGTCGCTGCTCGCCCGCCTGTCCTAGACCGGATTCTCCAGGCCCGACTCGATCTTCTGGATCTCGATCGAATCTTCCATCGTGTAGAGCTTCGGCGTGAGGTTCGGGAGATAGAACTGGTAGCCGTGGCCGGGGATGTTCTTCGTGGTCCCCTTTCCCTCGCCCGCCTTCACGGCGCTCGTGCCGCCCGTGTTGAGCCGCGCCTGCTGCGCCGCGGCCCCGTACCAGCCCCAGACGGGCTGCATGAGCTTGATGCGGACCAGCCACTCGAGGCTGTTGAAGTCCTCCGAGACGGCCAGGAAGAGCCGTATCACCTCCCGCACCGTGACGCGCATCGTCCGGGCGAAGCTGACCCGGGTCGCGAAGCCGACGTCGTTGTTCGCGCCCATGGCGCCCGAGGGGATCGAGAAGTAGCTCCACCAGGCGGTGATGGGCTCACGGAGGTCCTTGCCGAAGTTGCCGCGGCAGAGACGGGTGCCGGGGAGGATCTTCACCTTGAGCGGGGTTCCCAGGAAGGCGGCGACGATCTCGCTCTGCTTCTGGCCCTTGTAGCCGAGCGCCGTGACCTGCGCCCAGTCATACGGCTCGTTCAGATCGGCCATCGTCCCTCCTATCCCGTCCGGGCCATGATAGGGGGCCGCATCCCTGGATTCCAGTCCTCCCGAGCGCGACCGTGGACTTTCCGGGACGGCTCCGTACACTTGGGGAGATGGCCGGATCCCGCTACGACGACGCCTGTGCCGCGATCGACCGCGCCAACGCGGAGGATCCCAAGGGTTACGAGGTTCTCTACGGCCGGCGGATGGTCGAGTGGGTGGGGAAGCTCGCGCCCGCCGCGTCCGAGGAGCTCCGGCTCGCCGCCCGCGCGCAGCACCTGCGGCGCTGGACCGTGCCGCGTTCCTCCTACCCCGAGGGGCGCGGCGGCTACCTCAAGTGGCGAGAGGGGCTGAAGAAGTTCCACGCCGACGCGCTGGCCGCGATCATGAAGGAGGCCGGCTACGCGGAGGACTCCGTCGCGAAGTCGCGGAGCCTCCTGATCCGGAAGAATCTGGCCGACGACGCCGAGGGACAGACGCTGGAGGACGCGGCCTGCCTCGTCTTCCTCCAGTTCGAGTTCGCGGAGTTCTCGGCGAAGACCGAGCCGGACAAGATGGTCGAGATCCTCCGGAAGAGCTGGGGGAAGATGTCGCCCGCCGCGAGGGAGCGCGCGCTGCAGCTGGAGCTTGGCCCGGCCGAACTGGGCCTTGTGAAAAAGGCGCTCGGAAAGTAGATTCTCGGGATGAGAAACGCCGGCCTGTTCCTGATCCTGCTGGGCGCCACGACCTTCATCTTCCCCCTTTTCAACCGCCACTCGATGATCCTCGGGGTCTTCGGCGAGCACGAGAAGATCGCCGCGATCGTCTCGCTGGCGGCGGGAGCGGTCCTGATCGGGCTCAGCTTCCGGAAGAAGAAAGAGGAGAAGAAGTAGTCCTCAGGCCACCGCGACCGCGGTCCGGACCTTCGCGAGCGCCTGCTCCAGGTCGCGGATGAGGTCGCGCGCGTCCTCGAGCCCGACCGAAAGCCGGATGAGGCCGTCGCTGATGCCGACCTGGCGGCGCATGGCGGGGTCGACCGACGCGTGGGTCATCGTCGCGGGCTGGCAGAGGAGCGACTTCACGCCGCCCATGCTTTCGGCCAGGGTCCACAGCTCGAT
>JACQFK010000092.1 GCA_016200125.1 Planctomycetota bacterium | reverse complement strand
AGGAGGTCAGGGCGGACGCCAGGGCGGCGAAGACGAGGCGGGAGCCCCCCGACGGATATTTCTTTGCGGCTCTCATCGTCCTGATTCTACCTCTTCGGCGCCCGGATCAGCGCCACGAGGGGGAATACGATCCAGAACACGAGCGTCGTGGCGTTGGCTCCGGACACGACGGCATCGTGAAGTCCCTCCTCGGGAGAGGATGTCCAGGAGACTGACGTGGTGCTGACCAGGAAGTCGGAGGCGAGGACGACGACGCCCCAGAAGGCCGCGATCTCCATCGAAAAGGCAACCGTCGTCCAGAAGCGGCGGGGCCTCCGGGGAACGGCGTCGTTCACCCTAGAAAGGATAGTCGAGACCGACCGTGATTCCAACCCCTTCCGTGCCGAAGCCGACGTCCATGCGGCCGACGATGTAGGGATGGACGACCGCGCGGAAGCCGGAGCCGATGCTCCAGTGGAGCCGGCGGTCGACGTTGGGACGGGCGACGTCCTGCGTGTGGCGGAAGACTTCGCCCAGGTCGAAGAAGGGCGCCAGCTGGATCTCGCCGGTGACGCCCTCGACGCGGACCGTGAAGAGCCGGATGCGCTCCTCCAGGTTGAGTACCCAGGCGTCGTTGTCGGTGAATCGGTTGGGGCCGAAGCTCCGCAGGGAGCTGCCGCCTCCCAGGGTCGACAGCTCCCAGAAGGGGGCGTCGCCGACGACGAACTGCGCCTTCAGCCGCGCGACCGTGACGAACTGGGCGTCGTCGGTGTGGGGCCAGAGCTCCTCGATCTCGACGCCGTAGGCCTGGAAGGGAATGGCGGCGCCCCCGAGCAGGTAGTGGGCGTTCTCCATGAAGACGATGACGTAGCCGCCGCTGGTCGGGGTGAAGATGGTGTTGCGGGTGTCGTAGGTCAGGCGGAGCCCCTCGGCGAACACTTCACCGCCCTCGATGCCGAACTCGTTCGGAAAAAGGACCAGCATCTGCGGCAGGGACGGCAGGATGCTTTCGCCGACGCGGAAGTGCCGCACGCGGACGCTGCCCTGGAGCGACACCTGCTCCGCCAGGTAAGGGCCGAACTTCAGCTGCGTGAGGTAGCTGTTCGAGGTGTAGGAGCTCTCGGCGTTCTTCTTGGTCGCGATCCCCTTGCCGAAGAAGCGCTCCGTCCCGACGCGCTTCTCGTCGAAGTCGAACCTGAAATTGTAGTCGCCCCAGAGGCGCCGGTCGTCGAAGAAGACCTGGTTCTCGTTCTCGACCTTCTGCGCCCAGTAGGAATAGGCCTCGAACACCGCGGTGGGGGTGACGGACCAGCGGAAGTCGGCGAAGCCGTTGAGCTTCACCTTGTTCCGGTACTGCAGCGCGAAGGCGACGACCTTGTTGATGTCGCCCTTCTCGTCGGGCAGCAGCAGGGCGCCCAGAAGCCCGTAGGTCCAGCCCTCGTTCTTCCCGCTGGCGATCGCGGGGATGGGATAGAAGCTCGTGGTGTCCGGCTCGTCCTCGAGCGACTGCGGCTTGGCCTGGGGCGGGTCCTGGTCGAGGGAAAGGCGGGGCGGCCCGAGCTCCCCCTGGGCCTGCAGGGCCCCGGCGGCCGCGAGGAGGAAGACGAGGGCTCCCGGCACGACGACCCGGCCCAACCTCGGGAATCGAATCATCAATCCTTCCGTGGAATGGCCCTGAGAAAGGACCATGCTATTAAATTTCGAGCCGAACCCCAAGTACGGAAATCCGGCGGCGGGGAGGGGCGGGCCTACTTCGCGGACTGGACGACGCGAAGCTCGCTGAATTTCGTCCAGCGGTCGGCGTCCGCGGCCGCGCCGTGGGAGGCGAGACCGATGCTGCCGCCGGCGGCGCCCGCGGGCAATTCGACTTCGCCGACGGGCACCCAATCGCCCCCGGCCTTGTAGGAGCCGCTCACTTTCGCGCCCGCCCAGGTCAGGCGGAGGCGGATCTTTGAAGAAGCCTCCTCCTTTCCGGGCTGGGGCTCGGGGATGTTCTTCTGCTCCCGGACCAGGAGGACGTTCGTCTTCTCCTTCACGCGCTCGTGGATGATCTTCACGAAGTTGCCGTCGTCGAAGTAGAGATAGAGGCCGCACTGCTCCGCCGTGGTGTCCGGCTTGCTTTCGGCGGTCACCTCGAGGGAGATCGGCGCCTCGGCCGTGCCCGCGGCGGGAAGCTTGCGGACGAGCAGGTTCCTCGCGGTCTTGGTCTTGTACCAGATCTTGCCCGGCTGCGCCTTGATGCGGAGGCCGCCGTCCTCCACCTTCCATCCGGCGCTGTCCTCGCGCAGCCAGCTCCAGCCCTCCGCGAGCTTGCTGGGAGCTCCTATTTCTGCTGGGTCAGATATTCAACCACGTCGACGAGGTCCTGGATGCTCATGGTCTTGGTGATGTCGTCGGGCATCATCGAGAGGGCCGACTGCTTCTTCTCGGCGATCTTCGAGAGCGGGATGTCGAGGTACTCGCCGTTGTTGTCCTTCAGGGTGATGTGGTCGTCGTTCTCCTCGGTCTTGATGCCCGTCTTGATGTCGCCGTCCTTGGTGCGGACGATCCAGAGCTCGAAGCTCATCAGGATCGCCGCGCTGGGCGTGAGGATCGACTCGAAGAGCTGCTCGCGGCTCAGCTTGTTGGCGATCGTGGTGAGGGGCGGGCCGACCTGGCGGCCTTCGTCGCCGATCTGGTGGCAGCCGATGCAGTTGGGGCCGCCGCTGTTGTTGCGGAAGACCGCGGCGCCGGCCTTCGCGTCGCCCTTCTTGTCGACGAGCTCGGCGAGGGGAGGCAGCGCCTTGCCGTCCTTGCTCTTGGGAAGGGGCAGCACCTGCGCGCCCTTGCTGCGCACGTCGGCGTCCCCGGAGGCGGCGACGGCGAACGAGGCGGTGGCGCGGAGCTCGGCGGGCAGCTGGTTCTTCGCGGCCAGGTCCAGGAGGGCGAGGCCGCCGGGCTTGGTCCTCCCCAGGCTTTTCACCGCGGCCTCGCGGTCGGGAAGCGAGGCCTTGATGTCGAGGAC
>JACQFK010000096.1 GCA_016200125.1 Planctomycetota bacterium | reverse complement strand
GACCTTGTCCACGATCTGCTCGACGCCGAGGGTGGGCTGGTATCCGATGAGCGCCTTGATCTTGGCCAGATCGGGCACGCGGCGGAGCATGTCCTCGAAGCCGGCCTCGTAGGCCTTCTCGTAGGGGATCTGCTCGATCTTCACGGCCGGGTTGATCCGGTCCCGGACGAGGCGCGCCAGGGCGCCGATCGTGATCTCCCGGTCGTTGCCGACGTTGAACACCTGCCCGTAGGCGCGGGGCTCGCGGGAGAGCCGGATGAGCGCGCCCACGATGTCGCCCACCAAGCCGAAGCAGCGCGACTGGTTGCCGTCGCCGAAGACGGTGACGGGGCCGCCGTCGAGGGCCTGCTGGACGAAGCGGGGGATGACCATCCCGTAGCGTCCGGTCTGGCGGGGGCCGACGGTGTTGAAGAAGCGGACGACGACCGTCGGGACCTTGCGCTCCTTGAAGTAGGAGAGGGCGAGGAATTCGTCCACGAGCTTCGACGCGGCGTAGGACCAGCGGCCCTTGGAGCTGGGGCCGATGACGCAGTCGTCCTCCTCGGAGAAGGGCACCTTCGTCGACTTCCCGTAGACCTCGCTCGTCGAGGCGACGACGGTGAGCTTCTTCTTCTTGGCGGCGTTGAAGAGGACGATCTCGGTGCCGCGGATGTTGGTCTCGATGGTCCGGACCGGGCTTTCGACGATCTGGAAGACGCCGACCGAGGCCGCGAGGTGGAAGACCACGTCGGCCTGGTCGATCAGTTCCGCGACATGGGGGGCGCTGAAGAGCGTGTCGACCACGAGGCGGAACCTGGGATTGGATCGGAAGCCGGCGACGTTGTCGGCGGCGCCCGTCGAGAGGTCGTCGAAGGCGCAGATCTCATGACCCTCGGCCAGCAGGGCCTCCGCGAGATGCGAGCCGATGAAGCCGGCGCCCCCCGTGATGAGGTAGCGCATCGGGTCAGACCAGGGCCTCGGAACGCAGCGGCTTAGGGTGGCCGTACTGGGGGTGGTAGTCCTGGAGCGCACGCACCTCGGTCTTCTTCCGGAGGATCGCCTCGATGCCCTGGACGGCGGCCTGCGCCCCGGCGATCGACGTGACCACGTGGATCCCGTGGGAGACGGCGAAGGAGCGGATCCGGCCCTCGTCGGTCTTCGCACCCTTGCCGGAAGGCGTGTTGATGATGAGGTCGATCTCCTTGTTGATGATCAGGTCGATCGCGTTCGGGCGTCCTTCGGCGATCTTGTGGATCGCGCGGACCTTGATGCCGTTGCGCTCGAGAAGCTTGGCGGTGCCGCCGGTCGCGATCAGGTTGAATCCCAGGTCTTCGAGGCGCTTGGCGATGTAGACGACGTCGCGCTTGTCCGAGTCCTTGACGCTGAGGAAGATGTTCCCCTTCGTCGGCAGGTGATGGCCCGCTGCGATCTCCGCCTTGGCGTAGGCGCGGCCGAAATCGACGTCGATGCCCATGACCTCGCCGGTGGATTTCATCTCCGGTCCGAGGATGATGTCGACCCCCTGGAACTTGCGGAAGGGGAAGACCGACTCCTTCACCGAGAAGTGCTTGGGTTCGATCTCCTTCTTGAGCCCGAAGTCGCGGAGCTTCTTGCCGACCATGAGCTTCGCGGCGATCTTGGCGAGGGGCACGCCGATGGCCTTCGAGACGAAGGGCGCAGTCCGCGAGGCGCGGGGGTTCACCTCGAGCACGTACACGGTGGAGCCCTTCACGGCGTACTGGATGTTCATGAGGCCGCAGACCTCGAGCTCGCGAGCGAGCGCCACGGTGCTCCGCCGGATGTTCTCGAGCTGGCTGTCGGAGAGCGAGAAGGAGGGGATGGACATGGCGCTGTCGCCCGAGTGCACGCCCGCCATCTCGATGTGCTCCATGATCCCGGCGATGAAGACGTCCTCGCCATCGGCGAGCGCGTCGACGTCGACCTCGATCGCGTCCTCGATGAACTTGTCGACGAGGACCGGGTGGTCCGGGTTCACCTCCGTGGCCTCCTTGATGTACTTCTCGAGCATCTCCTCGTCGTAGCAGATCGCCATGGCGCGGCCGCCGAGCACGTAGCTGGGGCGCACCAGGACGGGGTAGCCCAGCCCCAGCGCGATCTTCTTGGCCTGAGCGAAATCGACGGCGATGCCCGAGGGCGGCTGGGTGAGCTTCAGCTTGTTGACCGCCGCGGTGAACTTCTCGCGGTCCTCGGCCCGTTCGATCTGCTCGACCGAGGTGCCGAGGATCTTCACGCCGGCGTTGAGGAGAGGGCGGGCCAGGTTGAGGGGCGTCTGGCCGCCGAGCTGGACGATGACGCCTTCGGGCTTCATCGTCTCCCAGATGTTGAGGACGTCCTCCTCGGTGAGCGGCTCGAAGAAGAGCTGGTCGCTGGTCTCGTAGTCCGTGGAGACGGTCTCGGGGTTCGAGTTGATCATGAGGATCTCGTACCCGAGCTCGCGAAGGGCGAAGGACGCGTGAACGCAGCAGTAGTCGAACTCGATGCCCTGGCCGATGCGGTTGGGACCGCCTCCGAGGATGACGATCTTCTTCCGGGTGGAGATGCGGTGCTCGCTCTCCTTCTCGTAGGTGGAGTAGTAGTAGGGCGTCGCGGCCTCGAACTCCGCGGCGCAGGTGTCGACCAGCTTGTAGGCCGGCAGGATGCCCATCGACTTGCGGCGCTCCCGCATCTCCTGCGGCGTGATGTTGAGCATCTTGGCGAGCTGGCGGTCGGAATAGCCCAGGCGCTTGGCCTGGCGGATCGTGTCGGCGTTCGGGTTCTTCAGGATCTCGTTCTCGTACTGGACGATCTCCTGGATCTGGGAGAGGAACCAGGGGTCGATCTTGGAGAGATTGAAGATGTCCTCGACGGTCATGCCGCCCTTGAGAGCGTGGCGGACGGTGTAGAGCCGCTCCGTGTTCGGGACGATCAGCTTCTCGCGGATCTGCTCCATGGTCATGGGCTTGTCCTTGCGGTCCCAGCCCAGGCCGAAGCGGTCCTGCTCGAGGGAGCGGACCGACTTCTGGAGCGCCTCCTTGAACGTCCGGCCGATGGACATCGTCTCGCCGACGGACTTCATCTGGATGCCGAGGGTGGCGTTGGCCTCCGGGAACTTCTCGAAGGCCCAGCGGGGCGTCTTGACCACGACGTAGTCGATCGTGGGCTCGAAGCAGGCGGGCGTCTTCTTCGTGATGTCGTTGTCGATCTCGTCCAGCGTCTTCCCGATCGCGAGCTGGGCGGAGATTTTGGCGATGGCGAAGCCGGTGTTCTCCAATCCCATCAGGGCCACATGATCGACGAAGGGGAGATTGCGGGCAATCCACGTGCACGTCTCGCGCAGCCGCGGGGCGGTAATGGCGTGCAGGACAACGCGGATCTCGACACGCTGGCCGTGATCTTTGAGGCGCAGTATGCCCAGCACGGCTTCGTCGAAAGCACCT
>JACQFK010000095.1 GCA_016200125.1 Planctomycetota bacterium | reverse complement strand
CGGGGAAGTTCCAGACGTGCGGACCGCCGCGCTGGTCCCATCCTCCCTGGAGCAGGATGCCGTCGCCCGATGAGATGTTGCCGCCGATCGTCGGCACCGGGTTCTTCGGATCGAACACGAAACTCGTCGTGTTCTTGTCCGTCGTCGGCATCGCCGTCGTCATCGTCCCGTTGCGCAGGAAGTAGTAGGGCGTGGGCTTGGACTTCGCGGGCGGCCACTCGGCCTCGTCGCGCCAGGCGCCGCCGTGGAAGAGCAGGCCCTCCGGCGTCTTGTGCCCGTCGCCGCTTCCCATCGTGAAGATCCGGACCTTCGAGGCGAAGGGCGCCTCCTTGCCGATCTTGTTCTCGATCCCCTTGATCCAGTGGTCGAACCATTCGAGCCGCCAGGCCAGCGGATCGCTGATCGCGGCTTCGGGGCCGAACTCGACCTGCCCGTGCGCGTGCTTGCCCTGCTGGCCGTGGATCCAGGGCCCCATGATCAGGTAGACGGGGCTCGTGATGGCCTTGGAGAGCACCGTGTAGTTCGCCGTCGTGTTGCCGCCCCAGGAGTCGTACCAGCCGCCGACCAGGTAGACGGGCATGTCCTTGTAGCGGTCGGCGTGATCGATGATGTTGTTGAAGTCCCAGAACTCGTCGTTCGCGCCGTGGCGCATCGCCTCGACCAGCCAGTCCTCGTTCTCGGGCGACAGGCGGAGCGGCGTCGTCCCCTTGCGGAGCGGCAGGTTCATCAGGTACTTGCGCCGGTTGTCCGCCATCTCCTGCAGGAGCTTCTGGGTGGCGGGGTCCTTCGACGCCTTGCTCCCCTTGGCGGTGTTGAGCATGATCCAGTTCCAGAAGCGCAGCTCGAAGGCGCCCGCGTTCCGCATCCCCTGGCGTCCGGGATTGGAGACCGCGTCGACGGGGATGATCGTCGTGAGCGCGTTGGGCCGGCGCATCGCGGCGGCGTGCTGCGTGCCGCCCACGTAGGACGTGCCCATCATGCCGACCTTGCCGTTACACCAGGCCTGCTTCGCGATCCAGTTCACGCACTCCTCGCCGTCGCGCCCGTCATCCACGAGGAACTTCCAGGTCCCCTCGGAGTTGTAGCGGCCCCGCGTGTCCTGCGAGACGAACACGTAGCCGTTCTTCGTGAAGAAGGCGGCGCTGCCTTTGTCGCCGCTCTTGTCGTAGGGCGTCCGGCTCAGGATGACGGGGAACCTGCCCGCGCCGGGGGGCAGATAGACGTCGGTGGCCAGCTTCGTGCCGTCGCGCATCGCGACCATGACGTCCTTCTGGACCGAGGAGTCCTGCGCGGGCTCCTGCGAGGAGAGCCAGGAGCATGCGAGGAGCAGAAGGATCGCGGGGCGGGTGAGGATCATCAACTCCTTTTACGCTCGGTGAAAAGAAAAAGGGCCGCCTCCCTGGGGAGACGGCCCGATTTCCGTCTTTCGATTTTCGGCTTTCGTTCTCTTAGTTGTCGCGACGGGGAGGGCCTCCTTGGGGACGTCCGCCCGGGCCGCCGGGGCCTGCAGGACGGGGCGGGCGGGAGTCGCGGAAGCGCTGCTCGCCGCCGGGGCCGCCTCCGGGGGGAGCGCCCGCGGGGACCGGGGCACCGCTGCCGCCGTCGAGGCGCGGGAGCGGCGGCAGGCCCTTCTCCTGGCGCGCCGCCTTGATCGAGAAGCGGTTCCGGCCCTGGGGGTCGGCCGCCACCATCTTGATCTCGATCTCCAGTCCGACCTTCAGGTAGTCCGCCACCTGGATGCCGCGCTGGTCCGTGATCTCCGAGACGTGGACCAGGCCGTCCTGGCCCGTGCCCGCGATCTCGCAGAACGCGCCGAAATCCTTCAGCGAGACGACCTTCGCCGCGTAGATCATGCCGACCTTGAGGTCCTGGGTCATGCCCTCGATGATCGCCTTGCAGGCGTCGAGCGCCGCCTTGTCCTTGGAGGCCAGCAGGACCTCGCCCGAATCGTCGTCGTTGATCTCGATCACGCAGCCCGTGCGCGCCTCGAGCTCGCGGATCGTCTTGCCGCCGGGTCCGATCAGCATGCCGATCTTGTCGGAGGGGATCATGATCCGCACCATGCGCGGCGCGTAGGGCGACATCTCCGTGCGCGGCGCGGCGATCGCCTCCTTCATCTTGTTGAGGATGAAGAGGCGGCCTTCCCTGGCCTCGGCGAGCGCCTGCTTGGTGATCGCCATCGAGATGCCCGCGGCCTTAAGGTCCATCTGGAGCGCCGTGATACCCTTCTCGGTGCCGGCGACCTTGAAGTCCATGTCGCCGTGGGCGTCCTCGGAGCCGAGGATGTCGGTGAGGATCGCGACCTTGCCCTTCTCCTGGACCAGGCCCATCGCGATGCCCGCGACCGGCGCCTTGACCGGGACGCCCGCGTCCATCATCGCGAGGCAGCCGCCGCAGACCGAGGCCATCGACGACGAGCCGTTCGATTCGAGGATGTCGCTGATCAGGCGGATGGTGTAGGGGAACTCCTCCGTGCCCGGGACGACGGCCTCGAGGGCGCGCTCGGCGAGCGCGCCGTGGCCGATCTCGCGGCGGCCCGGGCCGCGGATGGGCTTCACCTCGCCGACCGAGAAGTTCGGGAAGTTGTAGTGGAGCATGAAGCGCAGGGAGTACTCCTCGTCCAGGCCCTCGACGATCTGCTCATTGCTCGAGGTGCCGAGCGTGGTGGTGACCAGCGCCTGCGTCTCGCCGCGCGTGAAGAGCACGGATCCGTGGGTGCGGGGGAGCAGCCCGAGCTGGATGGTGATGGGGCGGATCTCCTTGAGGCCGCGGCCGTCCGCGCGGGTGTTCTCCATCACGTAGCCGCGGACGAGTTCGTCGACCACGCGCTCGTGGGCGCGGCTGACGTCGACCTTCGTGGGCGAGCCGGGCAGCGCCTTCCCGGAGGCGTCCTTGGGGATCATCTCGTCGAAGATCCTCTTGCCGATGTCGCTGAAGGCCTTGTTGCGCTCGCGCTTGATCTTGATGAAGAAGGCCTTCTTCATCTCCGCGAGAAACTTCTCGCGGATCTTGGACGCAATCGCCTCGGGGAAGGGCGTGGCCTTGACTTCGGCAAGGGGCTTCCCGGCCAGCTCCTTGAGCTTGATCTGGGCGTTGATCAGCGACTGGATCGGCTTCTGGGCCGCTTCGAAGGCGGCGAGCATCTCTTCCTCGGTGATCTCGCGGGAGCCCGCCTCGACCATGATGATGCCGTCCTTGGTGCCGGAGATCACGAGATCGAGCCGGCTCTCCTTGACCTCGGCGGAGGTCGGGCAGACGATGAAGCGGTCGCCGATGAGGCCGATGCGCACGGAGCCCACCGGACCCTGGAAGGGCAGGTCGCTGACCAGCAGCGACGCGGACGCGGCGTTCATCGCCACAATGTCCGGGTCGTTCACCTGGTCGGCGGAGTAGACGTTCAGGAGCACCTGCACGTCCATGTAGTAGCCGTCGGGCCAGAGGGGGCGGAGGGGGCGGTCGCAGAGGCGCGAGGTCAGGATCTCCTTGGTGGTCGGCCGCCCCTCGCGCTTGATGAAGCCGCCGGGGAAGCGTCCCGCGGCCGCCATCTTCTCGCGGTAGTCGATGGTCAGGGGGAAGAAGTCGGTGTCCTCGCGGGCGGGACCCGCGACGGACGCGGCGAGGACCATGGTCTCGCCGAACGTGACCATGCAGGCGCCGTTCGCCTGTTTCGCGATCCAGCCGGACTCGAAGACGATTTTCCTGCCGTCTCCGAGATCCGCTTCAACGCGGTGTGACTGGGACATGAAGCCTCCCTAGATGGGGTCAAGACCCTCGGAGGCGTTGAAGGCGGGAGCGACGAAAGGTGAGAACCCCATCCGCAGGTGGGGCTTTCGGCTTTCGTCCGGGTCTCGTCCTTCGGGCCCCCGGGGCCGGATCAAAAACAAAACGACCCGGAAGTCATACCGGAACCCAGTCGGGTTTCGGAACGTCTTCCGGGTCGATACACGTTCTGAGTTTCGTTACTTGCGGATGCCCAGGCGCTTGATGAGCGTCTGATAGCGGTCCGCATCGCTGGACTGGAGGAACTTCAGCAGCCGCGCGCGCTGGCCAACCATCATGAGCAGGCCGCGGCGCGAGGTGAAATCCTTCTTGTGAACCTTCAGGTGCTCGGTCAGGGAGTTGATGTGCTCCGTGATGAGGGCCACCTGGACCTCGGGAGAGCCCGTATCGCCCTTGTGAGTGGCGCTTTCGGCGATGACGGCTTTCTTTCTATCCGGCGTGACAGCCATATCGACTCCTCAGCTTCATGAAGATCAGGGCAGAATCATAGCAATCGCAGGGGCTGACTTCAAGGAAAACGTGCGCAGGAGCGTACCCGGTACCAAGGACCAGGTACCACGAGCCCGGCACGGCGCGCCGGCCTGTGACTACTTGTTGCCCAGCCAGGCGCGCCAAGCGGCGGCCTTGGCCTTGAAGCCGTTCGTCGCCGTGGGATCGTTCGGGATGCCGGTGATCACGCTGCCCGCTTCGAGGACCGGCCCGGGCGCCTTCGGCCCCTCCTCCAGGTCGGCGATGAGCGCGGGAAGCACCTTGCGGCCGAGCCGGCGGAGGGCGTCGAGGGCGGACTTGCGGGCGGCCTCGTCCTTGCCCGCGAGCGGCTCGATCAGCCGCGCGGCGGCGGAGCGGAGGACTGATTCCAGCGCCTTCTTCCGCTCGTCGCCCGGAGCCGCCTGGAGCTGCGCGGACGCCTCGTCGATGGCGGGCTCGGGGTCCTTCAGCTCCGTCAGGGTGCGGAGGCAGGCTTCGAGATCCTTGAGCTCGCGCTGGCAGGCGGCGAGGCGGCGGACGG
>JACQFK010000090.1 GCA_016200125.1 Planctomycetota bacterium | reverse complement strand
TGACCGGCAACTACGTCTTCTGGATCGCAAGCGACGACCAGGGCGAACTCTGGCTCAGTACCGACGAGGATCCCGCGCACAAGGAGAAGATCGCATCCGTCCCGGACTTCACCTCGTCGCGGGAATACACCAAGCACGCGAGCCAGCAGTCCAAGGCGATTGAGTTGAAGGCCGGCCGCCGCTACTACATCGAGGCGCTGCAGAAGGAGGGGGGCGGCGGCGACAACATCTCGGTGAAGTGGAAGCTTCCGAACGGCGCCGAGGAGGTCCCCATCCCGGGGCACCGGCTCTCCCCCTGGGTGCCCGTCAAGAAGTAGCTGGGGTTCGCCCGATCAGGACGTTGAAGTCCTCGGGCGTGATGGGCGCGGCGGCGCAGAGGGCCGCATTCTCCTCGACGTGGGCGACGTCCTTCATGCCGCAGAGCGGCGCCGTCACGCCGGGGGTCGACCGCACGAACTGAAGGCAGCGCTGGGCGTCGGTCTTGAGCCCGGGGAACTTCGTGCGGAACTCGGGTCCGAAGCGCCCCAGCAGCTGGCCCTGCATGAGCGGGGCGCTGGCGAACACCGCGAGGCCCGCCTCCCGCGCGGCGTCGATCACGCCGAGGGTCCGTTCGCCGACCGCCTGGCTGGCGTGGGACAGCGCCTCGGGCAGGCCGAGGTTGAAGGGGAACTGCAGCACGCGGAAGCGGTGGTTCTTGCCGCCCGCCGACTCGGCGCAGGCGAGCGTCCTCTCCAGCGAGACGTAGGACTCGTGGGCCGGCGGCACCCGGTAGGCGTGCCAGGTCGCCGCGCCGTAGTACTGGATCTTGCCCTCGGCGGCGCAGGCCTCGAGCTCGCGGAAGGCCCCCGTGAGCCGGGCGTAGAATTCGGTCTCGTCCACCGCGGGCCGCTGGGTCTCGGGGTTGTGGACGTAGTAGACGTCGATCGTCTCGACGCCGAAGTTCTTCAGGCTCTGCTCGACCTCGTGGCGGAGGTACTTCGGCGTCATGCAATGGCAGCCCGCGACAAAGTCCTCCGGCACGGCGATGCCGGGCTTGGCGTAGGTCTCGTCGAACCACTCCTTGGAGGGCGGGCCCATGTCGCCCGAGATGAAGCCGCCCTTGCTGCAGAGGAGGACCTGGTCGCGCGCGACGACGCCCGCGTCGATCGCCTTTTTCAGACCGGCGCCGAGGTTGCGCTCGCTGCGCTGGTAGCGGTAGTTGATCGCCGAGTCGACGACGTTGAGGCCGCTCTCGAGGGCCTTGCCGAGGGCCGCCGCGTATTTCCCGTCGGTGACGGGATCGGCGTTGCCGAGATAGCTGCCCATGCCGATCGACGAGAGCGTGAAGCCGAGGGCGCTCTTCCAGTGCTGCGCGTGCGCCTTGGCCTGCTTCTTCGCGTAGGCGGCCGTGCCTTCGGCCGTGGCCCTGCCCTTGATCATGGCCGGGATTCTACCGCAGTCTGCAACGAAATAAACCGTTTGTTTCGTTGCACGCTACTTCTTGGCGCGCACGCTGAGAATGGCCGCCTCGGCGAGGAGATCGCCGGCCTCGGGCGCGAGCTTGCTCCGGTAGCCGAAGGTCGTCTCGTAGCCGCCCCGGGGGAAGGCCTCCTTGTGCGGGACGTAGCCGACCATGCCGTTGGCGTAGCCTACGACGCGCGTCCGGATCGGATGCGTCTCCTCCTTGATCCGGAGGCCGAACTGGACGAAGTACTCGGCGGGGATGGAGACGTAGGCGACGTCGTCGATGCGGATGGACTGCACGTCCGCCTTGGCCGTCCCCTCGCGCTTGATCTCCTCGAGCACCAGGTCCTGCGTCTTGTCGTAGAAGCCGGGCTCGCCGAAGCGCTGGGCGCCCTTCACCTTCCCCTTGATCTCGTCCTCCGAGGGCGCCCGGTAGGGGAGGTCGAGCGTCCGAGTGCGGGTCGTGATCGTCGCTCCGGGACGGTACTTCATCGCGGCGAGCGCCTTCTCGACGTCGGCGGCGAGGGCCTGGCCCGCCTCCTCCATCGACTTCTCCTTGTTCGCGCCCGACGGGTCGCCGTGGTGGATGTTGCCGCCTGCGCCCTGGAGGAAGATCGTGACGGGGCACTTCTTCTCCCGCATCGCCTTGGCAAGCTGGCCGGGATAGCCGGCGCTGAAGACCTGGTCGCCTCCGTGGTGGCAGGGATGGCAGGCGAAGTTCACGATCGTCCCCAGCAGCGTCCCGTCCTTCGCGCGCGCGGCCGTGACGGCGACCTCGGGGTCGACGGGGCCTTCGAACATCAGCGCGTTCGGATCCTTGAAGCCGCCGTGGCATTTCGTGGTCCCGTCGCGGTAGACGACCCGGCGGTTGTAGCCGACGGTCCACTCGGCCACGCTGGCAAAGCCGATCTCCGCCTCGCGGCGCCCCTCCCAGGCCTGGCCGAAGGCGGCGACCGACTTCTCGATCATCAGCCGGATGTAGGCGTCGTCCTTGGGGTAGAGGTCGGTCTCGATCGCCGGCCCCGCGTGGTTGTGGGTCGCGCCGATCATGACCGCCTCGCCCGGGAACTTGTACTTCTCCTTGATCTGCCGGCGGATCTCGGCGACCTGGTCGCGGTGGACGAAGAGCAGGTCGAGCCCGATGAAGGCCGCGCGGCCCTCGCCGCCTTCGAAGACCGCCGCCTTGGCGTAGAGCGGGTCGATCACCGACGTGCCGAAGTTCCTGTTGTTCCAGCCGATCTTGCGGGTGCCGGGCGCGGGGGAGATGTCGATCTCCGCAAAGCCCGCCTTCAGCGGCGCGGGGTCCTGGCTGCAGACCAGGAGGAGCGCGAGGACGGCGGTTCGGAACATCGGGAAACCCTCGAAATTCGCTTCGGACAATATACAGTGGGCAGGGCATGGAGGGATGCGTTCCGATGACTAACATTATGCGTTGGCTGCTCTTGGCGCTCGTCCTGCCCGGCGCGCTCGGCGCGCAGGACAAGAAGAACCCCCTCGTCGGGCCGATCGAGTACCTCTGGCCGAAGGGGGCTCCCCTGGCCACGGGGGAGGGCGACAAGGACAAGCCCAACATTTCGGTCTATCTGGCGCCCGAGGACAAGGCGACCGGCGCCGCGGTGGTAGTCTGCCCCGGCGGCGGCTACGGAGCGCTCGCAACGGGCCACGAGGGCCACGACGTCGCGGTGTTCTTCAACAACATCGGCGTGAGCGCGTTCGTCCTCACCTACCGGCTCGCGCCGAAGTACCACCATCCCTGCATGATGCTGGACGTCCAGCGGGCGATCCGCACGGTCCGCGCGCGGGCCTCCGAGTGGAAGGTCGACAAGGAGCGCATCGGCGTCATGGGCTTCTCGGCGGGAGGCCACCTGGCATCCACCGCGGTGACCTACTTCGACGACGGCAAGGCCGAGGCGGAGGACGCGATCGACAAGGTCGGCTGCCGCCCCGACTTCGGCATCCTCATCTACCCGGTCATCGTGCTGGACAAGACCTACACGCACCAGGGCTCGAAGAAGAACCTGCTGGGCAACAAGGTGGGCGACGCCGAGCTGGTCGACGACCTGTCGACGGAGAAGCGGGTGACGCCGAAAACGCCGCCCTGCTTCCTGATGCACACGTCGGGGGACACGGGCGTGCCGCCCGAGAACAGCATCGACTTCTACCTGGCCCTGCGGAAGGCGAAGGTCCCCGCGGAGCTGCACATCTTCGAGAAGGGCGGCCACGGCTTCGGCCTCGCTCCGAACGATCCGATCCTCCGCGCCTGGCCCGACCGTATGGTCGCGTGGATGACCTCCCGCGGCTACCTGAAGAAGGGCTAAGGCGAAAAAACGTACCGTCACCTTTTTCGCCTGGCACAGCCGTTATCAGGGTGGCGAAGAAGCAGACGGTTCGCTTTTTCGCCGCGCGGCGAAAAAGCGGACAGTTCGTAATTTCGCGGGGGATGAGATGCGAGTGCTCGTACTGGTCCTGACCCTCCTCAGCGCCCCTCAGAAAGCCCCCCTCGAGCGGCTCTGGCCCAAGGGCGCGCCGGGAGCCGTGGGGGAGGAGGAGCGCGACAAGCCCTCGATCACGCCCTTCCTCGCGCCCGCGGAGAAGGCGACGGGGGCCGCCTGCATCGTCTGCCCCGGCGGCGGCTACGGCGGCCTCATGACCTCCTACGAGGGCGACGAGGTCGCCGAATGGCTCAACGGCGTCGGCATCCACGGCTTCGTCCTGCGCTACCGGCTGGGACCCCGCTACAACCATCCCTGCCAGATGAACGACGTGCAGCGGGCGATCCGGATGGTCCGCGCCCGCGCCGCCGAGTGGAAGGTCGATCCGGCCAGGATCGGCGTCTGGGGCTTCTCCGCGGGCGGCCACCTCACGGCCACCGCGGCGACCCATTTCGACGACGGCAAGGCGGACGCGGAGGACCCCATCGAGAAGGTG
>JACQFK010000089.1 GCA_016200125.1 Planctomycetota bacterium | reverse complement strand
CATTCGAAGATCTGCTTGTTCGTAAGCCGTGGGAATCTCAGGACGCGGACGTCAAGCGAGTCTGGGAGGCGCTTACGCATCCGGACAATTTGGAGGCGCTAGAAGCTCGAATGGCTCGGAGTGCAGGGATGAATCCCACTGCTCGCGAGTGGACTGAGCACGCCTTGAAAAGCTGCAGGAGGAGAGCGGGCTCTACATGAGAATAATTCTGGACTCAAATGTTCTCATGTCGGAAAGCTGGGCATTTAGTGCTCGATTTAGAGCACTACGTGACTACGCCAGTGTTTCGAAATCCACCATCCTTCTGCCTCAGATAGTACGAGAGGAAGTCACAGGAAAGTATCTCGATTGGTATCGGCAAGCGTGCGATCGGCTGAAAGCGAACCGAAGGGAGCTAGATGAGCATTTGGCCAAGCTAGGTGTCACTGTACTTGCTCTTCCATCTCTTCCGGATCCTGGGGACGTTCTTGCAAGATTTCAAAGCCACCTTAGCGACATCGACTCAAATCTCCACGGTGAAGCTCTGCCGTACAAAGACGGAATGTTGGGGGATCTCGTTTCGAGACTAATTCACAGGGTCAAACCGGCAAGCCAGAAGGGGGAAGAAGCTCGGGATGTCTTGCTATGGCTTTCAATCCTCGAGTATTTGAAAACGACCAAGGAAGACAAGTCTAAGCCTTGCTTCATTTCAGGGAACACGAAAGACTTTGGTGATGGCAATGGCGGATTACACAAGGATCTAGCTGAAGACCTTAGGCAACGCGGTCTCGACCTGAAGTATTACCCTGGCTTGGAAGGCTTCTTAAAGGAGCACAATGAGCCAATTGCCTTCATACGCGACGAATGGATCCGGAACGCCGTCAAGATCGAGGAGCTAAGAGTCGAGCTCAAACAGAAGGCTGAGAGTGATCCGCTCGTCGTCGCTGGTCATGCGAGTCTCGGTTTCTCAGGTATCCCTGTTGTCGAGCTGAGTGCATTCCAACTCGAGTCTCTCCACGTATGGACTCCAGCGAGGGATCCAGGGCTCGCAGACTTCGTCGCAAACTATAGCTCCAAAATGAAATTGGGATCTTTGGTTGATGTGACAAACCTAGTTGCTGTTTGGGAAGACAAGGCGAAGGGATTGCAGCCAAGAATTGGATCGAGACCCTCAGTGCTGGTGTTCTACTTTGACATATTCGGTAGAGCTGACAAGAGTGCGCACACCCTTGTCGATTCGAAGATCGATAAGACATTTGTGATTCCACAGTCAGTTTGGTGATGTGAATTGACCCAAAGTTTTCGCCTCTAATTCGCCAACTTAGGGGACTTTTCGGGGGTTTTCACGACTCAACACGAGCTCACGCGACGAAAGTCGAAAACCACGTAAAACGCCTCGAAACGACCATCCAGAGCCATTCCGCTGAAACGCGACATGACATGACGCATAACCCATGGGGCGGTTGCCAACGAGAAGGTCGCCAGTTCAAATCTGGTCGCCCGCTCCACTTTCCGGCTCTTCACCCGCGAACGGGGCAAGGCATCGTAACGTGCTGCACCCTTTTTTGTTTTGTCGCGAAAACCCGGTTGACGATGCCCGTCTCGACGCGCTCTTCCTGGCGCTGCCGGTTTCGTGGAAGGGCACGCTGGTTCAGTACACGGGCCGCCTGCACCGCCTCCATCCGGGGAAGGCGGACCTGCGGATCTACGACTGCGTCGACAAGCAGGTCCCCATGCTGGCCCGCATGTTCGAGCGGCGCCGCAAAGGCTACCGAACCATCGGCTATCACGAGGAGGCGCTGCCGCCATCTCGACCACCAGCATCCGAAGTGGTGGTCGAGTACGACGACGATGCCGTTCGGTCGGCAGACGAACTGTTCTGACGGAACGTCTACTTCGCCGCCGCTTGGAGCAATTGCGCGAAACTCTGGAACACCGCCGCCAGCGTCGCCGCCGCCTCCCGCGGAGCCTCGATCCGCAGGCCCCCCGCCTTCGTCTTCTCCACCTTGAGCGCGGAGAAGAGCTTTCCGACGTCGACGGCCGGCGTGTCCGGCTCCGGCGCGCGGTCCTTCGATTCCTCCGCCGCGGCGACGAGGGCGTCGACCTCTCTATCCGTCGCGTCCTCCGCCGTGGCTTCCGCGGGCGGCGCGACAACCTTTTCGATCCGCGAGAGGAACGAGCCGGACTGTTCGAAGCTCACGGTATCGGAGGTCCCGTCGAAGAGCCCCTTGAAGATCGCCTGCTTGCCGCCGACCAGGAGGGCGATGCGCGATTCGATCCCCCCTTCGCTCACGAGATTGTAGACGTCGATCGGCTTCTTCTGCCCCAGGCGGTGGATCCGTCCGATCCGCTGTTCGAGGACCGCCGGGTTCCACGGCAGCTCGAGGTTGATGCAGGCGTTGGCCGCCCGCTGCAGGTTGAGTCCAACTCCTCCCGCATCCGACGCGAAGAGCACGCGGCAGGCGGGGTCGTCGTGGAATTCCACGATGTTCTGCGTCCGCTTCTTCGGGCCTTCGTCGCCGGTGAAAAATGCGGCGCGGGCGCCGGCCCGTGCCAGCAGGCTTCGCGTCGCCCAGTCCGCGAGCTTCAGCATGCGCTTCCACTGGCTGAAGACGACGACCTTGCGGCCCTGCTCGACGACGAGTTGTTCGATCAACTCGCGCAGTTCGATCAGCTTCGGGCTCGCGAGTCCCTTGAGGGTCGACTCCGTCGGGCGCTCGATCTTCCGGAGGTCCGGCCAGACCTCGTCGAAATTCAGCTGGGCCATGCCGTTCGAGATGATCCGCTGCGTCGCCAGGAGCTGCATCAGTTTGAGAAATTCCGGCGGCGTCAGCGGGCGCTTCCGGCCGATGTGCGCCAGGCGCGCGATCGACGGCTCGAGCTCCGCGTGCGCCGCCTGCTGCTCGGGTGTCATCTCGACGCCCACACGCGCGTCCGTGCGCTCGGGGAGCTGGGACAGGACCTCCTGCCGCACCCGCCGCACCATGCAGCCCGAGAGCCGTTCGCGCAGCGTCTCCAGATTCCGCGCGCCGCCGGGCGTCATATGGAGGGGAACCAGCCGCCACTTCGGCTCCAGCGCGAGGTCGTCCACCCACTCCACGATCGACGCCAGCTCCTCAAGCCGGTTCTCCATGGGCGTACCGGTCAGAACCAGCCGGTAGGGCGGGTCGAGCTGCTTCACGGTGAGCGCCGTCTTCGTCGCCCAGTTCTTCATCCGCTGGGCCTCGTCCAGCACGACGAGATCGGGTTTCCAGGCGCGGACGACGTCGACGTCCCGGATCAGCTGTTCGTAGTTCGTGATCAGGAAGCCGCGCTTGCAGGCGTCGAAGGCGCCGCCGCGGAGTTCCGGGCTCCCGTCGACGACCTTCGCGGGCGCATCCGTGAAGGATTGCCACTCGCGGAGCCACTGGGGCTTGAGCGCGGCGGGGACGACGATCAAGGCGCGGCGGATGCGGCCCGCGTGCCAAAGCGAGTGGCAGGACGCAATGGCCTGGGCCGTCTTGCCGAGGCCCATGTCGTCGGCGAGCAGGAGCCGTCCACGCTCGAGGAAGCGGCGGACGCCTTCGCGCTGGTAGGGGAAGAGGCGCTGCTTGAGCGCGGCGAGGGTTCTGAGGGGTGCATCGACATCCCGGGGATGCTGCAAGCGCCGCTGCTCTTCGAGGAGCAGCGCGTGGAGCGCGGGCTCGCGGCGGCCGTCTCGAAGGTCGCCCAGGAGGTACTCGACGAGGGCAAGCCGCTTCTCCGGCTTTGAGGGGATGGGAACCGGCGGATGGATTTGCGCGAGCCAGTCTCCCGCGCCGGTCAGGGGTCGCACGGGATGCCAGCGCGACGATGCCGGCCGGGGGGAGGCTTCTTCCCTCGCCCGTTCGAAAAGGCGGGGCTTCGACGCGAGGTCTTCCAGCACGGCGATCAGGTGCTTGCAGATCCCGAGGGAGCTGCGAAGGAAGTCGGGGCAATCGCAACTGCCGTCGAGCGGGTCGATCTGCAGCAGCAGGGTCTGATAGGGTCGCGCGGACGAGCCTTTGCGTCGGGTGCTGTAGTTGCCGAGCAGCTTGGCGCCGGCGGGTCGGGAGGCGATCGCGAGGCCGTCGGTCTTGCCGAAGGACATCCGGCGCAGCAGGGCCTCGAGGGCTTCGCGTTTCACCGGCCAGTCGGCGTCGGCGGTCGTCGACAGCACGTGCCGCACGAGGAGCTCCGCGGGGATGGAGCCGGTTTTGCGATGGGCTCGGGAGAGGAGGACCTGGTAGGCTTCCTGGTCGTCGACAGGGGTGGAGGATAGGTCGGGGGCGACGGTCTGTTCCATGGCTCTCTCCTTGAAGACCCTCCTGTCATATCAAGAGAGCATGGGGGACGCAATCAATCTCGGGTAAGCTTGACCGCCGGATGGAAGAGAATCACCGTGCCCTGCTGCTCCAACTGGCCGCCGATTTCGTGCGGCGGATCCGGGGTCTGGACGGGATCCTGCGGATCGCCCTGGTCGGATCGCTTTGTACCCGCAAGGCGCGGCCGAAAGACATCGACCTCCTCCTCAGCCTCCGCCCCGGGATGGATCTCACGACGCTGGCCCGCCTCTCGCGGAGCCTGAAGGGGGCCACGCAAAGTATGTCCAGCGGGGCCGACCTCTTTCTGGCGGAGGAGGGCCGCTATGTCGGCAGGATCTGCGGCTACCGGGACTGCCACCCGCGCGTGCGCTGCCTGGCCCTGCATTGCGGGGTGCGGCCGCACCTGAACGACGACCTGGAGAATCTGCGGCTCGACGACAGTCTGATCGCGGATCCACCGCTGGTCCTCTGGCCCGAGTGGAAGGCCAAGCCCGGGGTGCCGCAGGACGCGCTGGACCTCCTCCGCCGCGGCGTCGAGCTCTAATTTCATGCGCAGTGTACTCCATGCCAGGCTGGAGTCTCGACGAGAGGGTCGGATCAGCCCGTTGCGCCGACCCGCTTGATGGTCCGGTGGGCCCGGCTCCGGGCGAGATCACAGGCGGCCTGGGCGTTGACCCAGAACTCGGGCGTCGTGCCGAAAGCGGAGGCGAAGAGCCAGGACGTCTCCGGCGTGATCCCGCGCTTGCCCGAGACGATCTCGTTGACACGTCGGATCGGAACGCCGAGATGTCTCGAAAGGGCCACCCGGGTCAGACCCGCAGCATGGGGCGTCCCAATGATAGTCGACGATGCGGACCTCCGAGGCTTTCCCCTCGGACCAGCGGAAGACGATCCTGAACTGATCGTTGATCCGGATACTATGGAGGCCCGCCAACTCTCCTTTGAGCGCCTCAAGCCGGCTTGCCGGAGGCACCTTCAGGTCCTCGAACCTGTGGGCCGCATTGATCCTATCGAGCTTCCTTAGGGCGGCGCGAAGGAGGTCGGCAGGAAAGCTCCGTGTGTCCTGTAAGTACCGAAGGTTCAGTCGGCCCGCGGGCCGACCGATCCGGCGTCCAGCCGTAACGCGAAACCATCGCCTTGGGCGAGGGTCGTTCATAATCCGACACTCCCGATCTCAAGATGCGACTTCCAGGCGAAGTCGCAAGAGTTCGGGGTCGGGATGCTCTCGGGGGTCACGAGGAATCAGAATCCTCTTCCCTTCATATTCTCGGATATTCAGTATAGCTGCCAAGTCATGTTCAGATATCACGACCTCGCCGACCTTGACCACATAGTCCGGGGTCACATCGAGGATCTTCCGGTCGAAGGCCCGATGGTGGAGGGCGCACATTGACATTCCGTTCGATACCTTGGGTTCCCCTCGGGCATGGCTATCTGGGAGGATATGAGCCCCGTCGAGGAGGTTCCTGATTCGGAGTTCACAGATGGCGCACCGTGTCCTATAAGCGCTAATCACGTTCTTCCGGAAGTGCGCCTGATGAAGGCGTTGCTTAAGCGTCCGTTCTGCGTAGCCGCGGACAGGATCGGGACGCAACAACGGAAGGGCGGTGTTGGGTAGGGCCTCGCGTCCGGCTACCGTACTCAAGGCGAACTTGCGCTTCGTCGGATCGTCACCCACGATGAATACAGGGGCGATGACCAAGTACTCGGACGGGTCCTCGGCGACCTGCTTGAGATAGATGACAGGGACCGGCTTGCCGACCAGAGAGCGAGTCCAACGATTCTCATACTCCCGAGTGGTCGGGGCATAATCGTAGAGGATCATGTCCTCGGCTTCAATTTCTTCGTCCTCGTAGCGGCTGGCTAGCGTGGATTTGAGGGTGAGGGGCTCTTCATCCATCTGCCGGGGCTTGAAGATACCCTGCTGACCCATCAGTTGGACCTGCTCGCTTCTCCAGGAGAAACCCTTCTTCAGCTCGCTTGCCGGAACAGCACGTTCCCAGATGTCAGTCAGCTGTCGACAGTGAGCGAGCGCGGCCAGCCGGATGTCCTGGTTGTGATGGGGCACTTGAGAAGAGTATAGCCCTACCCCGGGCGAGCCCGGCCAATTCGCCGCACACCGGACTCGGTGCAGTCTTGCTCAGCCCGCCTGCCCCCCTGCTATACTCAGCCCTCGTCCGAACGACGATCGCTTCCTAAGGAGGCTTCATGAACCTCGCGCTGCCGGTGGTCCTCGTCGCGCTCCTCACCGCGCCCCAAGACCCCGCCGCTGTCGACGTCCAGGAGTGCCGGCCTCGCAGCGGACTCCCCAACTTCCTCGCCAAAGCCGTCACCCCAGGCGCCGACCTCAAAGTCGCGTACTTCGGCGGGTCCATCACCGCACAGAACGGATGGAGGCCCAAAACACTCGCCCACTTCCAGAAGACCTGGCCCGCCGCCAAGTTCTCGGAAATCAACGCCGCCATCGGCGGCACCGGCTCGGACCTCGGCGTCTTCCGCCTCGCCCAGGACGTCCTGGACAAAAAACCCGACCTCCTCTTCGTCGAGTTCGCCGTCAACGACGGCGGCGCCGCGCCCGACCAGATCCGTCGCTGCATGGAAGGCATCGTCCGACAGACCCGGAAAACCCTGCCCGACTGCGACCTCTGCTTCGTCTACACCCTCACCGAAGCCCTCGCCAAGCCCATGCTCGAGGGCAAGTTCCCCCTCGCCGCCGCCACCGTGGAGGAAGTCGCCGACCGCTACGGCATCCCCTCCATCCACATGGCCGTCGAAGTCGCCCGGCTCGCCCGGGAAAACAAACTCGTCTGGAAAGGCCCGCTGCCGAAAACAGACGAGGAGAAGAAGAAAGCGGGCGATCGCGTCGTCTTCGCCAACGACGGCGTCCATCCCTACCCGGAAACCGGACACGAACTCTACCTCCAAGCCGTCGTCCGCTCCCTGGTCCCGATCCAGGAGGCCTCCAAGTCCAAGGGCTCCCACGCGCTGCCGGAGCCGCTGATCGCCTCACACTACGAACACGCCCGGCTCCTGCCGATCTCGGATGCCACCCTGTCCAAAGGCTTCAGCCTCCTCGACCCCCAGAAGGACGACTTCGGCAAGCGCTGGGCGAACCGCCTCTCCGCCCTGCACAAGGCGGGAAGCCCCGGCCAGTTCCTCTCCTTCAAGTTCAAGGGGACGCGCTGCGCGATCTACGACATCATCGGACCCGACTGCGGCCAGGTCATCGTGACCCTGGACGACCAGGCGCCCCGCACGGTGCCGCGCTTCGACTCGTTCTGCACCTACCCCCGGCTGGCCACGCTGCTGGTCGGCACGGAGCTGCCGGATGCCGTCCACACCGTGAAGATCGAGATCCACCCGGACCCGCCCGACAAAGCCAGGATCCTGGCGCAGCGCAACGAGAAGATGGACAAGCCGGAACGCTACCAGGGAACCGCTTTCTATCCCGGCGCGATCCTGTTGGTGGGCGAACTATTGAAGTAGGAAGCCTTAGCCCCCCGGCAGCCGCAGCGTCACGCGCGTGCCGCGGCCGGGCGGGTGCGGGTTTTTCCCGCACGCCGCGCGGACTTTGCGGGCCCTGCCCCCTCGTTTTCCCGCATTCCGGCGCCAGCAACCCCGACCGCTCCCCCTGGCATGCCCATTGCTTATTCGTGGCCAGAAAGGCGCAGGAGGGGCGGGAGGCGCCCCCCCCCCCCCGCGGCGTGAGGCGACCGATGAACGCGCTCGACGAGATGCTGGACTGGAAGGCCCTCGACGGAAAGCCCGCCGTCAGCCTCGCCCTGGAACAGCTCCTCGAGGCGCAGCCCCATCCGACGCCGCCGCCGGCCTGGACCCAGGCCCCCGCGCGGGGCGTGCCTCCGACCCTCCTCGAACGGCCGACGCGCGGGACGCTGTGCACGTCGACCAACACCTACGTCGTCCGGGAGAAGATCGGCGAGGGAGGCATGGGCGTCGTCTACCGCGCCTTCGACGCGAAACTCCACCGCGACGTGGCGCTGAAAGTGCTTCTCCACCCCGACGAGGATGCCCTGGAACGCTTCCTCCGCGAACAGGAGATCACCGCCTGCCTGGACCATCCCAACTTCGTCCGCGTGCTCGCGAGGGGCTACCTCACCCTGGGGGCGCGCAGCGTGCCCTTCTACACCATGCCGCTGATCCGCGGCACGACCCTCGACCAGCTCATCCTGCGGCGGCAGTACGACACGCCCGAGGGCATGCGCCTCCAGCGGCAGTTCACTCCCGCCGTCCTTCTCGGGATGCTGGGGCAACTCTGCCTCGCGCTCCAGAGCGCGCACGACAAGCGCATCATCCACCGGGACCTCAAGCCCGCCAACATCCTGGTCGGGCCCTACGGCGAGGCCTACGTCACGGATCTGGGGCTGGCCAAGGTCCTCACGCCCGCCCCGGGCGAAGCGGTCCGCTTCGAGACCCGCGTGATGGAGCAGCTCGCCGGGGCGGATGCCCCCGACGGCACCCACGAGACGATGATGGGGACGCCCTACTACATGGCGCCGGAGCAGGCGGACACGCCCCGCTCGGTCGACCACCGCGCGGACATCTTCGGCCTCGGCGCGATCCTCTACTTCATCCTGACCTGCCGGAAGCCGGAGTACCGGCAGACCCTGATCGACCGCGAGAAGCTCCTGGCGCGCAAGCAGCAGGTCGTCGCCCAGCTCAAGCCCTTCGCGGGCCCCTTCGCGACCGCCGCGAGTCTGCTCGCGCGGCCCATCGACGAGATCCCCGAGAACCTCCGCCTGCGCGTCGAGGAGTACCGCGAGATCCTGGGCCTCCTCAGCAACATGGGCTACCACAAGCTCCGCCGCACGCTCAAGGAGTGCTCCATCGTCCCGCCCAACGTCCACCTCGGCCTCCGGGGGGGCGCCCGCGTCGACCCGGCCCTCGACCGGATCTGCATGAAGGCGCTCGCCCGGAACCCCGACGACCGTTACCCGAGCGGCCGCGCCTTCGCGGAGGCGCTGCAGACCTACCGGGAAACCGGCGGGGGACGTTGAGCCCCCCCGCCCCCGTTCGCCCCACCGGCCCTACCCCCCCGGCAGCCGCAGCGTCACGCGCGTGCCGCGGCCGGACTCGCTGGAGATGGTGATCGTCCCGCCGTGCGCTTCCAGGATTTTGCGACAGAGCGACAGGCCCAGCCCCGTGCCCGCCGTCTTCGTCGTCACGAAGGGGCGGAAGAGCTTGGGCAGGACCTCGGGCGGCACGCCGCCGCCGCTGTCGGCCACCACGAGCTCCACCGCGGTCCCCGCCGTGCGCCAGGACACCCGCACCTCGCCGCCGCCCTTCATCGCCTCTGCGGCGTTCAGGAACAGATTCCAGAGCACCTGCTCCAGCAGCACCGGGTCGGCCGGCACCGTCAGCTCGGCCGGGCCCTCCTGCACGAAGCGGATCGCGCGGCCGAGGTCGTGCTCGCCCGCCAGGCGCGAGATCCGGTCGACGAACTCGCGCAGCGGCAGGGGCTGCTTCTTGGGCGTCGCCGGCTTCGAGAAGGCCAGCAGGCCCCGCACCGTCCCGTCCAGGCGCTTCACCTGGCCCAGGATCTCCT